>CANRBP010000008.1 GCA_947628875.1 uncultured Lachnospira sp. | reverse complement strand
GTTATGCAAAATGTCCAGCAGGTCTATGCCGGACTAACGTATTCCAACGCCGGAAGTTCCAATGAATTTTCAAATGACTCGGTTTCAAACCGGGGATACACGGTATGAAGCAAACACGCCTGGCAATTTAATAATGCCAGGTGTGTTTTTTTCGCGCGTATAATTTCCTGCGCTTTGTGCGCCTTATCTCGGAAAAAATATATGCGATAATAAGCATTGCTATACCGGCAGCTGCAATCACCCACAGAGAAACAACCAATTCTTTTTTGGCTTCCGGCGCATTTTCGCCGGCTGTATCATTTTTGTAAGGCAGATTGCCAAGCGCCGATTCGTTTCCGGCTGATGAGATCGTCAGCGTTACGGCTCCGACAGTATTGCTGCCATACATAAAATGCAGGTGCGCCGTGTATGTGTCATCGCTTACGGAAGCGGCATAATTATCATCAATGTCAAGCGTAACATCATTGACCGAGGCATCATTTGGTATTGTGAGCGTTGAAGCGTTCAAATGGAAACGAAGGCTGTTTCCGGCAAAAACATTTGATTTATAATAATTGCTGTCTGAAAAAAGCGAGCTTATTGAACCGCTTGATGCAGTAACTTTCTTAAAGTTTGCAAAACCCCAGTCAAACAGGCTGCGCGTGTCTGTATAGCGGTCAGTGTCAGTGGACTGGAAACATACGCAGATAAGACGCATATCGCCTTTTTCTGCAAAAGTGACGAGCGTATTGCCGGCCTCATCAGTAAAGCCGGTTTTTCCGCCTTTGCAGTATTCATAATAATAAGGGCGGCCCTTGAGCATCTGATGGCGGTGGCGGATATAGCGCGGTTCATCTGTCATGTTTGTCGGCGGAATCGTATAGGTTGAATAAGTCGAGTCAATATTGACAAATGTTGCGTTGTTGTAACAGCCTCGCGCTATCATTGCCATGTCATAGGCGGTTGTGTAATGGTTGTCGTCATGAAGCCCGCTTGCGTTGGCAAAATGCGTGTTGATTGCGCCGAGTTCGCGCGCCCGTTCATTCATCAGCTCCAAAAATGCATCAAGCGATCCGCTGACATGTTCAGCCAGGCCGTATCCGAGCTCATTGGCAGAGTGCAGAAGCAGGGCATAAAGCGCCTGCTCGACCGTATACTGCTCGCCGGGTTTCGTGCCGATGCTGGCATCGCCGTAAGCGACCGAATTAGCGGCTTCGTCTGAAAAAGTGACGATCTCGTCCATGCTGCAATTTTCAATAGTCAGAAGTCCGGTCAGTATTTTAGTCGTGCTGGCAGGATAACTTTTAATATGAGGATTTTTCTGGTAAAGTATAGCGCCTGTATCTGCATCAATCAAAATGACGCTTCCGGAAACAGTTTCAGGAGCCTCCGGCCAGGAAAAAGTACCGCCGTTATCACCCGTTTCAGAAGCAGATACGGCAGCAGGCGCATACATGTTATTGCAGGCAACGGCTGCCAGTATTAATAAAATACATAATGCTTTTTTTATTTTCATGATTTCTTCCTTTTTTTCAATTAATAAAACCAATAAAGACAACTTAAAATGCCAACGTAATTGTACTCCATGCACTATGGTATGTCAAAAAGATTTTTATTGAACGGTTTTGCATATTTTATGTTATAATGAGAATGCAAAAAATTACGCTTGAGAAAAACAAGCCATATTGGAATTTGGAAATTTATTGAACAGGCATGGCATAAAATATATTTTGCGCTTACTGCTTATGGAGGAAAAATGAGGTTAAGAAATGTTCCCGGCGCAAGGGAAGTTATGGAAGACAATGCGTATGTGTTTACGCGGCCTGAGGCTAATAAAGGCAAGTGGCATGAAATTTTTGGAAACAGCAATCCGATCCATATCGAGATAGGCACAGGCAAAGGTAAATTTATATCTGCTCTGGCAGCATTAAATCCGCATATTAATTATATAGGCATCGAAAAATATTCCAGCGTGCTGCTGCGCGCTGTTGAAAAGCAAAATGAACTGCAGCTTTTGAACCTTAGGTTTATCCGCATGGATGCTGAAAACATATGTGAGGCATTTGGCAAGGAGGAGGCTGAAAGGATATATCTTAATTTCTCAGACCCATGGCCGAAAGACCGCCATGCAAAGAGGAGGCTGACTGCGCGGCAGTTTTTTGCGCGTTATGATGAGATACTGAGCAAAGACGGAAGGGTTGAATTTAAGACTGACAACCTGGATTTATTTGAATTTTCTTTGTCGGAAGCAGAGGAGGCCGGCTGGACGCTGGACGCCGTTACGCGTGATCTGCATCATGATGAGATAATGTCAGCCGGAAACATCATGACGGAGTATGAGGAGCGCTTTTCATCAGAGGGAAAGCCTATATGCAAGCTTGTTGCCTCAAGAAAAAAATAGCAGCCTGACAGCAGGCGCATACAATAATAATAAAGAAAAGCCAGTCTGGCAGGAGGCTGCACTGATGGGGAAAGGAAAAGGGAAAGGCGTGCTGGGGCGTCTTTCCGATGAGCTTTATTTCAGGCGTAATTTAAACAAACGCCTGGTAAAATGCAAAAAATCGTGGGATGAAATCAGCAGGATAATCAATAAAAGCTGCAAAAAATCCTGACAGCACCCAAATGGGCAGCCTGGATACTGTCAGGCTTCTGGAAACTGCTACATTTCATCAGGATGATCGTAAGGCGTGATGGTCACGCCTTTTTTGCGCAGGAAATGTTCGATGGTCAGGTGCAGTATATAGCTGAGAACAGCAACGCATGGAACGCCGAGGAACATGCCAAGTACGCCGAAAAGGCTGCCGCCTATGGTGATGGAAAAAATCACCCAGAGAGGCTTCAGTCCGGTTTTATCGCCAAGTATCTTCGGCCCGAGAAAGAGGCCGTCAAACTGCTGGATTACCAGTATCATAATGGCAAAGAAGATGACTTTGACAGGGTTTACTATGATAATGACAATGCCTCCGATAAGCCCGCCTATGTATGGGCCGAAGTACGGGATCATGTTAGTTATGCCGACCACCACGCTGATCAGGACGGCGTAAGGGAAACGGAATATCAGCATGCAAATGAAACATATAATTCCGATTATAAACGAATCCAGCGCCTTGCCGAAAATGAAGCTTGAAAATATGCGGCTGCTCTCGCGGAGGATTTTGCGTACAGTGTCTGCGTGCGCCTTTGGCAGCGCGGCGTATAAAAGCCGCTTAAAATGATAAAAAATATTTTTGTGATCCGAGATCATGTAAACTGAAACCATGACTGCTATGATAAAACTTATAATGCCCTTTACGATAGCCATTGATGTTGTAAAAATTACGGGCAGCAAGCTGGTCATGATGCCGGTAAGGTAATCCATGATCATCGGGAGCGCGGCCTCAATTCTTTCATTTATAAGGCTGTAATCAATAAAATCCCATTCGGCATGGCGGCTCTCAAATTCATTTATAAACGCCAAAGCGCTGTTATACCAGCTTGGCAGCTTTTCTGTTATTTCCAGTATGCTCTGGTAGATCTGAGGTATTATAAACACAAGCAGCACGGCGATAGCGCCGATAGCCAGCAGGTATGAGCATAAAATAGAGAGCCATTTTGCGCCTCTTTTGGACTTCATATGAAGCGCGCCGATAAACAGGCGGCGGTAAAACAGGCGAACCAGCGGATAAAGGATAAAAGCGATGAAAGCGCCGACAAAAAAAGGCGACAGCAGTGAAAGCAGATAACCTGCCAGTGAAAGCGTGCGCGTAAAATTGCCCACGAAAATATAAATCAGCAGTGAGCCGAGCACAAAAAACAGCGCGTATATCAGGATAGTAAAATACTTGCTGTTGGGTTCAAAACGGTTTTTATTGCTGTTGTTAGACATAATTATCTCCATTCTGCGAAGTACGAATCTGAGCCAGCCTGCGTAAGCCGGAAACTGGCATCTGTTTTGATTAACTTATTACATATAATCAGGCTGTTTGGCCACAACATCATTATATTTTTTTTATTTGTGCATATCAATAGTAAATAGTGCGAAAAATAAATTTTTAAAGAGCAATTAAAAATCAGTATATAAATAAAATATAAACAAAATACAGAATTGTTTTTAAATAAATACAAAAAAACGCTTGCAATTAATAAAGAAATCTCATATAATATCACTTGTGTTTAAGCGATGCAATTATGCATACGCGCTGCTAGCTCAGTTGGTAGAGCACCTGACTCTTAATCAGGGTGTCCAGGGTTCGAACCCCTGGCGGCGCATACTCCCTCAGTGGAGAACAAAGTACTGATTTTGAGGACGCAGAGCCTTGGGGTTGGTGCTTTTTTTTTCTCTATTTTTACGGCAGGGTTATCAAAATATACCAAGCAATAAACAGGCGGCCTGCGGACATACTATTACAAACCATCAATAAGGGGGTGAAATGTATGTATGCAGGTTACAGCTATGACGATTATGACGGTTATGATGACGCTTATGAAGAATATTCATTTCCGCCGTTAAGGAATATATATGACGGTTTTGACAGCTATGGCAGTGATGTCTGCGGCTGCGGTTTTGACGATGAAGATTATCTTGATATGGAAGATGTTTGTTCGTCAAGCGACTGTACCGGCATGATGGTCAGCGGACCGGGTGCTGACGAAGAACTTCGGGCATACCAGGATATGTACAAGTTCGGAGTGCCGAAAGACCAGGAAATATAAAATCAGGCCGTTTTAGGCCGGGTTCAGTTAAGAAATGAAAAACGGGCGGTAAGCCGGCAAAACCAGAAACAGGCGGTATGCAACATGTATGGGTATATTGTGGTGAACAAACCGGAATTAAAGTTCCGGGAATATGATGTGTACAGATCCTACTACTGCGGATTGTGCAGTGAACTCCAAAAACGGCATGGCCCGGCCAGCCGCTTTGCATTAAGCTATGACGGCACATTTTTGGTTGTGCTGCTTACCGGCCTGTATGAACCGAAAACGCAGTTGGAGCACAAAAGATGCATCGCACATCCAATGATCAGCCTTCCAAAGCGGCGCAATGCCGTTACGGCTTATGCAGCAGATATGAATGTGCTGTTAGCATATTATAAAGCGGCAGATGACTGGAATGACGAGCGAAAAGTATCGCGCCGGGCGCTGGAACGCCTTCTTGCCGGCCGCGTGCCTCTGATTGAAAGGCTTTATCCTGAAAAAACACAGGCGATCCGTGAACAGATGCATCAGCTGCGGCTGCTTGAAAAAGCGGGTGAACGCAATATAGACAAAGTGTCGGCCTGCTTTGGGAATATCATGTCGGAAGTACTGGCATACAGGCGTGATGAATGGGAGGCAGGACTGCGGAGCATGGGTTCTGCGCTGGGAAGATTTATTTACATTATGGATGCTTATGATGACATGGAGCAGGATATGCAGAAGGGCTGTTATAACGTGCTTTTGCTTCACAGAGACATGCAAGGCTTTGACAGTTATTGCGAGACTCTGTTAAACAGCCTTATGGCATCATGCGCGCGCAGCTTTGAGCGGCTTCCGGTCGTGCAGGACGCGGAGCTGCTGAGGAATATCCTGTATTCAGGAGTGTGGAGCCGTTTTGAGCGGATCCGGGAACAAAAGGCAGATAGAAAAAAGTAAGGATGCATTTACGGCTGGCAGGGCAGGTGCCATGCGGCCATAGCATGGAGGCTTAGAAATTGATAGATCCATATAAAATTCTTGGGGTGTCCCGAGATGCTTCTGATGATGAAATTAAAAAAGCATACCGCGCGCTGAGCCGCAGATACCATCCGGATGCAAATATCAATAATCCGAACAAGGCGCAGGCTGAGGAAATGTTCAAGACTGTCCAGCAGGCGTATAACCAGATCATGCATGAGAGGGAAAGCGGCTATCAGAGCAGTTACAGGGATAGCGGCTATGGCGGCAGCAGCACCGGACAAGGCGGTAATTATCAGGATTTTGGCGGATTCTGGTGGTTTGGGCCGTTTGATTTTGGAGAAAATCAGGGCAATTATGGAAATGGCCGTTACAGGCAGAATATGGAAACAGATGAGACAAGCATGCATCTGCGTGCAGCTGCAAATTATATCCGCGGCGGCGCATATGAGGAGGCTTTAAATGTCCTGCACAATATTGATGACCGTGACGGCAGATGGTATTTTTACAGCGCACAGGCCAATGCAGGCGCCGGAAATATGGCAACGGCGCTTGAACATGCGCGCCGCGCTGTAGAGATGGATCCGGACAATGTCCAGTATCAGACGCTTTACAGGAGGCTGCAGAGCGGCGGAGAATGGTATGCGTCCAGAGGGCAGACATACGGAAGGACGGTTGTTGATCCAACCGGGTGCAGCTCCTGTATGAGGCTGATGCTTTTAAATCTGTGCTGCAACATGTTTTGCGGCAGCGGACTTTGCTGCGGCAGCGGCAGGTATTACTACTGATTCCTGCCTCTGCCGCGCAGTTTTGTTTTTCTCATTAAAATCGTATCATCATTTGTATTGAGCGGATTCTATCCAGCTGTCTAAGCGTTCGTTCAGCATGTCAAACGGAACCGGTCCCATGTCTAGTATATATTTATGAAAATCTTTCAGGTTAAAGCTTCCGCCAAGTTTTTCCTGCGCTGAATTTTTGAGTTCGCAGAATCCGATGTAACCCAGCACATACTGGCAGTAATTGGCAGGCTCAGAAACCATGGAACGGTACATTTCATTGGCGATTTCCTTATCGTTAAAACCAAAGGCGCTGATGTAAGCATATACATCGTCCTCGTCCCATCCGAGATAGTTTACGCCGATATCAACTTTTGCATAAAGGCACAGCGTTGTGACATAATTAGCCTCCATAAGCTGATTCAGCGCGCTTGAAGCGTTGCCGAATTGGTAGGAGTAAACTTCGCAGTAAGTCGCCCAGCCTTCGATGTAGCCGCCGGGTTCTATCAGATAGCGTATCAGGTCGGGATCGCTGTCTGCAAAATAGGTGATCTGATAAAGATGCCCCGGATAACCTTCGTGCGCCATGGTGGTGTAGAGCGGCGAGGAATCCTGCGTGCCTGGGTTTATATAAATTGAATTATCTTCCAGATTATCGATCTGCGGCGTAAAGTACATTGCCGGGCTTGCGTAGTCCTGCAGCGCTTTCGTGATCTGTTTGATGCTGCAGTTCACTGACGGCCCCTGCGGAAAATCGTCTGTAATGCGCTTTTTTAAATCTTCCAGAATATCGGACGGTTCGCTTACAGAAAAATCATAAGAATCAAACTGGTCAACAAGCGTCTGATCCTGAAGCACAAGCCGCTGTATAGTCAGCATATTTTTCTGGATATAGCTGTCCAGCAGGCTGTTATATTCATCTATAGTCTTTGACCAGCCCATGTCATGGTTTACCAGGTATTCATAGTATTTGTCGCCATTTGGGTAATTGCACAGGCCGCCGGCATAGCGGTTTGTGCCGAGCAGCTGCCGAAGTCCGTCAGCCAGTATTTCATAGCCTTTGATCACGTGGTCTGCGACTGCCGTGCGGTTCTGCTCCTTATAAGCAGCTTTGGCGTCCTCAGTTATGCCGTCCATTGCGTCTATACGCTCGTCAAATGTTGAGATAAGATATCCGTCAGGAGCGCTGTCAATAAATGTCTGGCATTGTTCAATGATTTCATTTGCCAGGCTGTCTTCCATAAAATAGCCGTTTTGGCTTCGGATAGTCTCATAATCGACAAGATTCTGCATAAAACGGTCAGTGTCCGCCAAAAGCGTAAGGTATTCTTTTACGTCCTTTTCCTCTAAAAAAGCATATTCAGCAAAAATAATCGGCAGCTGCACCTGCAAGCCGATAGTGGTAGAAAGGCTGGTGTCAAACAGATAGAGGTCGCTGTATTCCAGCTCAGTTTCAAAAAACTGCAGCAGCTGGTCATATGTGATCTGCTGGCTGGCAGAAAGCGTGCTGCGGTCAAATGCTTTCAGCTCGTTTAAACACTCTGTTATATCCGCTGTGCTGTCAAGCGCATCCAGGTCATACCCTCCAAGCGTGACGTCATAGTCTGAAATGCCGTAATTTTCCGGATGCTCCAAGTAAGCATGGAGGGAAAGAGCGTCTGAACAGATAGAATCCCGGAAAAGTTCATTTGCGTATTCTGTAAACTGTACATTTTCATCAGAGGCAGGCTGCTGCTGTCCAAGGCTGTTATCGGCATCATCATGCCTGATGAGCGAGAACGAAGTGCAGCCGGCTGATAAAAAGGCCAGCACAGCGGCAATGAGCAGCGCTGTGCTGCGTTTAATGCAACGTTTAAACAATAAGTCTTTCATTAAAATCCTCCCATTATATATTTGTCATTTGATTTTCAGTATAGCATATTCGTGATAAAAAATATATATACATTGCGGCTTGAGTTTAAACTCCAAGTTATGTGCAGCTTGATATATTTACTTATTTTTGTTATTATATGTAAACTGAATCAGATAAGAGCAGCAGACAGGAGGGTAAAAATGCCGAAAAATAAAGGAACTTATTATATTACGACTGCAATCGCTTATACGTCAGGCAAGCCGCATATCGGAAACACATATGAGATAGTGCTTGCAGACAGTATCGCAAGGTTTAAAAGGCAGCAGGGATATGATGTATTTTTTCAGACAGGTACGGACGAGCATGGCCAGAAAATAGAGCAGAAGGCAGCTGAAAAAGGGATAACTCCGCAGGAATTTGTTGATGGCGTCGCATCGGAGATAAGGCGCATCTGGGATATGATGAATACGTCTTACGACAAATTTATCAGGACAACGGATAAAGATCACGAGCGTCAGGTGCAGAAAATATTTAAAAAGCTGTATGATCAGGGAGATATCTATAAAGGCGAGTATGAGGGCATGTATTGTACTCCGTGCGAATCATTTTTCACGGCTTCCCAGCTCGTGGACGGAAAATGCCCGGACTGCGGCAGGCCTTGCCAGCCGGCAAAGGAAGAAGCATATTTCCTTAAAATGAGCAAATATACAGATAAGCTTATAAAGCATATAGAGGAACATCCTGAATTTATCCAGCCGGAGTCCCGCAAAAATGAGATGATGAATAATTTTATAAAGGCCGGGCTGCAGGATCTGTGCGTGTCCAGAACTTCCTTTAAATGGGGCATACCGGTCGATTTTGACGAAAAACACGTCATATACGTCTGGATAGATGCGCTGTCCAATTATATCACGGGACTGGGGTATGATACGGACGGAGACAGCGGGGAACTTTACAAAAAATACTGGCCTGCGGATCTGCACCTGATTGGAAAAGATATCCTGCGTTTCCATACTATTTACTGGCCTATCATGCTGATGGCGCTGGATCAGCCGCTGCCGAAGCAGATATTCGGCCATCCATGGCTTTTGCAGGGTGATGGAAAAATGAGCAAGTCAAAGGGGAACGTGATTTACGCAGACGATTTGGTAAGCCTTTTTGGCGTGGACGCCGTGCGGTATTTTGTGCTTCATGAAATGCCGTTTGAAAATGATGGCATTATTTCCTGGGAACTGATGGTGGAGCGCCTGAATTCTGAGCTTGCAAATACGCTTGGCAATCTTGTAAACAGAACGGTGTCAATGGCTGATAAATATTTTGGCGGCGTTGTGAACAGGACAGGTGCAGACGGCTTAAATGGCTCAGACGGCGGTTCGGGCGAGAACATTGATTATGATGCTGATCTCAAAGCCGTTGTGTCTGCGGCTAAGGCTAAGGTCGAGGAAAAAATGAAAACGCTTCATGTGGCGGATGCTATTACGGAAATTTTTGCCATATTTAAGCGCAGCAATAAATATATAGACGAGACAATGCCGTGGATGCTTGCGAGAGATGAGGCAAAACGGGACAGGCTGGCGGAGGTGCTCTACAATCTTGTTGAAAGCATAACTGTCGGCGCAAACCTTCTGTTTCCATTTATGCCGGATACGGCGCAGCGCATACTTGAACAGCTGTATGCTGAAAATCCTGAAATCGGAATCAGGGATTTTGATACGCTGGATACATTCGGTCAGCGCGAATCCGGACTGCGTGTAACGGAAAAGCCGGAAATCCTGTTTGCAAGGCTGGATCTTGACGAGGTGCTCAAAAAAGTGGAGGAACTCCATGAGGAGCAGGGCGGCGGAGAACAGCCATATCCGCAGGTGGAGAAAAAGCCTGAGATCACGGTTGATGATTTTGACAAGGTGCAGATACAGGTAGGCGAGGTGCTGCAGTGCGAACCTGTAAAGAAAGCTAAGAAACTGCTGGTATCGCAGATACGCGTAGGCGGCGAGGTGCGCCAGATCGTATCGGGTATTGCGGCCTCATATAAGCCGGAGGAAATGGTAGGAAAGAAGGTTGCGGTTATCACAAACCTGAAGCCGTGCAAGCTCTGCGGCGTGGAATCACAGGGCATGATACTTGCAGCTTCAGATGACCAGGGCAATTTGTCTGTGATGACGCTTGACAGGGACATTACGTCCGGCAGCGAGATATGCTGATGCTGGACTGGAGCATAATGTTATTTATAGAAATGAAGTATAATGATGAAGATTTTTGAGACGCATGCGCATTATGATGACGAGCAGTTTGACAGCGACAGGGATACGCTGCTTTCTAAAATGCTGGGGACGGAAAAGCCTGAACAGGCGTGCCTTGATGCATTGATAAATGTCGGCGCAAGCCTGGACGGGAGCAGGAAATCGCTGATGCTTGCAGAAAAATATGAAAATGTTTATGCAGCTGTCGGCGTCCATCCTGAGGAGGTCGGAAACCTGAATATAGATGATATGGCCTGGCTTGAGAAAAATGCAGGCAGCAACCCGAAGGTCGTGGCGGTTGGCGAGATAGGGCTTGATTACCATTACCCGGAGCCGTCAAAGGATATTCAGATCCGCTGGTTCAGGCAGCAGCTATGTGTTGCAAGGAAAGTTGGCAAACCGGTGATCATACATTCCAGAGACGCCTGCTCGGATACGCTGGAATGCATGAGAGCTGAGAAAGCAGCGGATATCGGCGGCGTCATACATTGCTATTCATATAGCAGGGAGGCGGCAAGGGAATATCTGAATATGGGTTTTTATTTCGGCATAGGAGGCGTAGTTACCTTTAAAAATGCCCGGAAGCTGGCGGAGGCTGTATCATATATCCCTGAGGAATATCTGCTGCTGGAGACGGACTGTCCGTATATGGCGCCTGAACCGCTGAGAGGCAGGCGAAATGACAGCAGAAACCTTATTTATGTAGCTGAGAAAATCGGGCAGATAAAAGGCCTTTCGGCGCAGGAGGTTATTTGCATAACTAACCGGAATGCAAGGCGGCTGTTTCAGGAAAGAAACGGGCAGGGCATAGCGGGGGCGGAAAATGGATGAAAAATATAAAAATGTGCTGCATTTGGGTAATCCGACTAATACGCTGGCAGTATTGAACCGGTATCAGTTTTCGTTTCAAAAAAAGTTTGGGCAGAATTTTCTTATCGATGATAATATTATCCATAAAATCGTCCGCGAAGCAGGCGTCACGAAGGACGACTTTGTATTGGAAATAGGGCCGGGGATAGGCACTATGACGCAGATATTGTGCGAACAGGCCGGAGCGGTTGCGGCAGTGGAGATAGATGAGAAGCTTATACCTATTTTGCAGGAAGATACGCTTGCCGCTTATGACAACGTGACGGTTATCCGCGCTGATATCCTGAAAACAGATATTGCGGCGCTCGTGCAGGAATACAGCGGCGGCAGGCCTGTTAAGGTTGTTGCAAACCTTCCGTACTATATCACGACGCCAATCATTTTTGCCCTGTTTGAGAGCGGAACTCCGCTGCATAGCGTTACAGTCATGGTGCAGAAGGAAGTTGCGGACAGGATGCAGGTGGGACCGGGAACAAAGGATTACGGAGCGCTGTCCCTGGCTGTTCAGTATTACGCCAGGCCGCAGGTGCTTTTGACGGTTCCGGCCGGCTGTTTTATGCCGAGGCCGAAGGTGGATTCCGCAGTGATCCGTTTGGAGCGCTACGAAAAACCTCCTGTTCAGGCGGAAGATGCAGAGTTTATGTTCGGCATTATCCGTGCATCGTTCAACCAGCGCCGTAAAACTATGGCCAACAGTGTCTGCAGCAATCCGGAATTGGGCATTACGAAAGAAAAAATGGCTTCGGCGCTGGCGCAGTGCGGATTTGCACCGGCTGTCAGAGGGGAAGCTTTGACATTGGAACAGTTTGCAGAACTTTCCAATATTCTTATAAACTTAAAAAAATCAAAAGAATAGATGAATAAGTCATATTTGCCTCCAATACTGCATAAGGTTGTTTAAAGAGTATTGGAGGCAGTTTTTTCATGAGTGACTATAGACGGCTGGTATCCTATATTTATGCATATCCGGGCGGAGTCCGTGACAGAAATGTGGGATTTGCCAAGGCGGAGGTGCGCGGCGGACAGTTTAAGCTTTCCGTGTCGCTTAAAGGCGTTTATACTGATGCGCCTGAAACATTTGGCGTATACCTGATGGTAGAACATGATCCCGAGGTTGAGGGGCGGTATATGCTTTTTCCGCTTGGCAATGTCATCGTGAGCGGCGGAATGGGTCAGTACAATGATCTGCTGAACCCGGAAAATATACGCCAGAGCGGATATGTTTTTTCTGATATCAGCGGAATCGCGGTTGCGCGGCAGGATAACCGCTATTATATGATGTTCAGCCTTTGGGAGGACGGTGTGGCAGATCCGGAAAAGGTCTATTTTGCGCCGTCCGATTTCAAGAAAACAAATAAGTCCGAAGAGGGCGAAAACAGCAGGGTAACAGAAGGCGCAGGCAGTATCGCGGAGGAAGCTGCAATAAAACAGGAGGAAGGACAGCAGCCGGAGGAAGCGCAGGCGCAGGAGGAAAAACGTCAGCCGGAGGAAGCAAAGGCGCAGGAGGAAAAACGTCAGCCGGAGGAAGCAAAGGCGCAGGAGGAAAAACAGCAGCCGGAGGAAGCAAAGGCGCAGGAGGAAAAACAGCAGCCGGAGGAAGCGCAGGCGCAGGAAGAAAAACGTCAGCCGGAGGAAACAAAGGCGCAGGAAGAAAAACGTCAGCCGGAGGAAGTAAAGGCGCAGGAGGAAAGACAGCAGCCTGAGAAACAGCAGGTTCAGGGAGAAAGACAGCAGACGGAAGCTCATGGCAGGAACGGGACGCCGCAGCTGCTCCAGCAGGCGGCGGAGGAACTGGTGCAGGCAGCATGCGCGCCGCAGAAACAGGAATGCAGCAGCCAGCCAGATGATGAAGATGATGGTTTTGAAAAGCTTTTTAAAAAAGCTGATTTTATAAATGCGTTTGATGATGATTATTACTATGACTGCGTAGAGGTTTCGCCGGAGATGCTGAAAACGCTGCCAATCGAGGAAGAGGCAATTGTCAGCAACAGTTTCCTGCTGCACGGATATTATAATTTCAGGCATCTTTTGTTTGGGAAAGTGCGCCAGAATGCAAACCATACAAAATATTTTATCGGCGTCCCCGGCATGTACTGCAACCGGGAGCGCTTTATGGCATCAATGTTTGGATTTAATAATTTTAAAAAAAGTCATCGCAGCGACTACACAAATCCATATTTCGGATATTGGTATCAGGAAATATAGACATAACGGAGATGATCCTGCCAGATGCCGTTGATCGGCGCATAGGCGAAAGCCGTGCCTTCGCTGATAAAGCCGAGTTTTATGGCAAGATCTATGGACGGCGTGTTGGCCGGCAGGATATATGCTTCTATGCGGTGCATGTTACAGTCCGTGACCATGATTTTCAGCGCCATGGTGAGCATCCTGCGCCCGTATCCCTGGCGCTGAAATCTTTCATCTATTTTATATCCGAGTATGCAGGATTTCATTGCATCGCTGCGGATATTGGAAAATGAAACGGAACCTATTATATCATCGGAAACGGTCGGGTCATACAGGAAAAAACGGACATATTTCCCATGGACAAAAGCGTTAAATTCAGCGTCCAGCAGATTGCGTATATAGCTCTCCGTGTAAAAATTTTCCGGTTTTTCTATCTCATACAGATTGAAGCAATTTTGGTTGCGGCTGTAAAAATCCAGTACCTGAGACGCATATTGGCCGTTTAGGACGCGCAATATTAAATTGTCCCTGTAATATTCTGTATTCATGTAGCGGTATGGGACTCCTTTCTGCTTTCATCTGCCATCTCTTTATTTATGCGCCTTGGAGGCGCGCAGTTTCCTGAAAAAATCTGTAAGCATTCCGGAACATTCATCAGCCAAAATACCGCGTTTGACCTCGCAGCAGTGGTTAAACTGAGGCATTTCCAGAATGTTAAGTATGGAGCCTCCGCAGCCGGCCTTGGGGTTCATGGAACCAATGACAACGCGCGGAATACGTGCCTGTACGATAGCGCCTGCGCACATCTGGCATGGTTCAAGCGTAATATAAATAGTGCAGTCCTCAAGCCGCCAGTCGCCTGCAGCGCGGCTGGCTTTTTTGATGGCTGTAAGTTCTGCATGGCCGAGTGCTGTCTTGTCGGTATTGCGGCGGTTATAGCCGCGCCCGATAATCTTTCCGTCATGAACTATGACGCAGCCTATAGGCACTTCCATCAGCTTTTCCGCTTTTCTGGCCTGGGCAATAGCCGCACGCATATATTTTATATCATTTTCCGGTGCCGGTTCCTGCATGTCTGCGCATTCAGCAGCGGTTTTTTCAGTATATTCCATAGCCGGGACGTTCTCCTGTAGATATATTTTATAATATATAATAACACTGGCAGGTTTGCAAGCATATGAAAAATTGAGTTTCCGCATTTTGTATTTTATATGCGTCAAAATGGCATGCTGCTGCGGCAGCATTGCCATTGTGTACAGAAATCGCATTCGGAAAACTAGTTTTCCAGATGCGATTTTGTGCACAATCGCCACATCACGAAACGTGATGTGCGTTTTTGACGCATATAAAATACAAAATGCGGAAACTCAACTATTAAAATTTCACCTGCTGCTTTACTTTCCAAAGTAATTCAAAAATCAAAAACCTTGACAATTCAGGCGATTGCGGATATAATCAAACCACCGCGCAGCCGGGGTAGTAGCGGCACCTTGAACCTGAAATCCGCTATAGCAGGGGTGATGTTCGGCAGAGGGCAACCATTGATGGAGCTGCCCGGTAAAAGTGGTGTTGACATTTGGGTCTTTCGCAACAGAAATTCATGAACCATGTCAGGTCAGGAATGAAGCAGCATTAAGTGAAAGCTTCTGTGTGCCGGAAGGGTGCCTGGATCGAGCTAACTGTACCGGTAACGTCTGTGGATGTTTGTTCGAAGCCGGACGCGCGTTTTTTGATCAAATCAGGAAATTCCGGCTGTTCGATTAAAAATCCTGCGGTGATGCGCACCAGACCGACAGGAAGATTCCGCAAAGCAGCCGCGCCTGGCGCGAGAATGTGCCAAGGCGCATTTTTTTTATATATTAGTTTTAAAAAATGGTGCATGTAAAATGTTTATGATTCAGGAATAGGAGGATTTTCAAATGTCCTACCAGGCTTTGTACCGTAAGTGGAGGCCGGCGGATTTTAAAGATGTCAAGGGTCAGGATCATATTGTGGTGACGCTGCAGAACCAGGTCAAGGCCGATCGCATAGGGCATGCTTACCTGTTTTGCGGAACGCGCGGCACAGGCAAGACAAGCGTTGCCAAAATCCTTGCAAAAGCTGTTAACTGCGAGAATCCGCAAGACGGGAACCCGTGCGGGGAATGCGCCTCCTGTAAGGCAATATCCGCCGGTACGTCTATGAACGTAATAGAAATAGATGCCGCATCAAACAATGGCGTGGACAATATCCGGGAGATACGCGAGGAAGTTCAGTATTCGCCGACAGAAGGGCGTTTTAAGGTATATATTATAGATGAAGTTCATATGCTCTCTATAGGCGCGTTTAATGCGCTGCTCAAAACGCTGGAAGAGCCTCCGGCTTATGTGATCTTTATACTGGCAACGACAGAGGCGCATAAAATTCCGATTACAATCTTGTCAAGATGCCAGCGTTACGATTTCCACCGCATTTCGATTGAGACTATTGCAGAGCGTTTGTCGGCGCTGATGGAAGCGGAGCAGGTTGAAGTTGAGGACAGGGCAATCCGTTACATTGCAAAAGCGGCAGACGGTTCAATGCGTGATGCGCTTAGCCTGCTGGATCAGTGCATTGCATTTTACCTTGGCAGGGAACTGAAATATGAAAATGTTCTTGAAGTGCTTGGAGCCGTTGATACAGAAATATTTTCTCAGCTTTTAGGCATGATTATTGCCGGTGACTGTGCAGGCTGCCTGTCGCTGCTTGATGAAGTCATTATTCAGGGGCGCGATCTGTCCCAGTTTGTCAGCGATTTTATCTGGTATCTGAGAAACCTTCTGCTGGTCAGGACGACAAATTATATGTCCAGGCTGGAAGACGTAATTGATGCGTCTGCCGAGAATCTTAAACAGATGTCCAAAGATGCGCAGATGGCTGATGCGGATACACTCATACGGTATATCAGGATTTTGTCAGATCTTGAAAATGATATGCGGTATGCGGTGAATAAGCGGATAAAGGCAGAGGTTGCGCTGATTAAGCTTGGCAGGCCGGCGATGGATAAGAGTGCTGATCTTGAGGAAATACGCGGACGCCTTTCGCTGCTGGAGACACAGCTTGCGGATGCGCAGCAGAAGCTGAAAAACGGCGTTCTGCCGTCAGGCTTTACAGAGAAGGAACAGAAAGAGCCGGCGCCGGCGGCTGTACAGGCTGAACGCAAAGAGGCAGAGGCGCTGCCGGAAGAACTTGAAAAAATTGCGGTACAGTGGGACAGTATTGTATATTCAATTGATGATATGCTTATGCGTACTTTTCTCAGTCAGGCCAATGTTGCGCTGTCACGGAACCGCGCAGGCCTTGAAATATTTTTTCAGTCACCTTCTGCATATAATGCTTTTTCAAGGGAAGATGACAAAAAAAGGCTTGAGGAGCTGATAGAGGAACGTACAGGGATACGGGTTCCGATCGTGATCACGAAGCTTGAAACTCATGAAGATTTTCAAAACCGGTTTACAGATATAAGGGAATTGGTTAATATGGATATAGTAGTTGATGATAAGGAGGAATATATCTAATGGCAAAGAGAGGCGGATTTCCTGGAGGCATTCCTAACAATATGAACAACCTGATGAAGCAGGCACAGCGGATGCAGCGCCAGATGGAGGTACAGCAGGCGGAACTGGAAGCAAAAGAATTTGAGGCATCTTCGGGCGGCGGCGCTGTGAGTGTCACCGTTACAGGAAAGAGGGAGATTACAAAAGTAAAGATAGACCCGGATGCCGTAGATCCTGAAGATGTGGAAATGCTGGAGGATTTAATCATGGCAGCTGCCAATGAAGCGCTGCGCAAATGTGAAGAAGAAACGGCAGCACAGATGTCCAAGATCACTGGAGGCCTTTCTGGCCTTGGAGGGGGATTGTTTTAATGGATATTTACAGCAGCCATATTCAAAAATTAATAGAACAGCTGTCAAGATTACCAGGGGTTGGGGCGAAGAGCGCTCAGCGCCTGGCATTTCATATTATTAACATGCCGCAGGAACAAGTTTCAGGACTGGCGGCGGCTATCACTGATGCCAAGGCGAATGTGCGCTGCTGCAAAAATTGTTTTACTTTAACGGACGAGGAGATTTGCCCTATTTGCAAAAATGAAAACCGCGACCACAAAACGATTATGGTCGTGGAGCATACAAGGGATCTGGCGGCATATGAAAAAACCGGCAAATATACAGGGGTTTACCATGTGCTGCACGGGGCGATCAGTCCCATGCTTGGCATAGGACCATCGGATATAAGGCTAAAAGAATTGATGAAGCGGCTGGAAGATGATGTTGAGGAAGTTATCATTGCAACCAACTCGAGCCTTGAGGGAGAGACAACGGCAATGTATATCAGCAAGCTGGTCAAGCCGACAGGCATCAAGGTGAGCCGTATCGCAAGCGGCGTGCCGGTGGGCGGCGATTTGGAATATATTGATGAAGTAACGCTGCTGCGGGCGCTTGAAGGCAGAGTCACGCTGTAAGCGGCATGTGTACATTATACAGTAAAAACAAAAAAACATGATGTCCAGCAGGGTTTACAACCGCAAATGGCTGTGATAAACTTATGACGTATATATGTATTGAGCAAGTTCAGATTTTCATGGCGATGATGCAGCAGCAGCATGCCTTTTTGATACATATAAGTTTATTTAAGTTGTAGAAAAGGTGGCATCAGATTTTGGATAAATATGAATTGAACCTAAAAATTGAACAGATTAAAAAACTTGCAGCCAAAAAGTCTTATGCGGAGGCGGCTGCGATTGCAAAAGATATAAATTGGCAGAAAGTTAAGGATTGGCCGACACTGGCAACGGTCATAAATGTGCAGGAAGCTGTTGCAGATTATGAAGAAGCGAGAGATATGGCCATTCTGGCGTACAATAGGAATCTTGGAGGCAGGAAACTGGTCTACAAGCTGACAGAGCTGCTCATCAGGCTGGAAGATTTTGATAATGCAGAGGAACTTTATGATGAGTATGAGCGCATGTCGCCGCATGATTCCAGCCGGTTTATACTTTACTACAACCTGCGCAGGGCGCAGGGCGTATCAGACAATGAGCTTGTAGAGATCCTTGAGGAATATAAGCAGCATGAAGTTGATGAAAAATATTTGTATGAGCTGGCCTGCCTCTATGAAAAAACTGGACGGCGAGAAGAGTGCATAAAGACATGCGATGACATTGTGCTATGGTTTCAGGACGGCACGTATGTGGAAAGCGCTGTCAAACTGAAACAGAAGTTTGGGGCATCGCTGAATAATACGCAGAAAAAAATCCTTGATGAGCTGCAGCACAGCAGGGAAGACATAGAGGAGACAAAAGAAGTACTGTTTGAGCAGCAGAAGGCGATTGCCAGAATATGGCAAGATGACATTGAGGAAGCGCTGCAGGAGGACGAACACGGCCAGGAAACGCAGTCAAGTGCGCCTGAACAGCAGCCTGACACGCAAAATTCCCCAAAAGAAGCATCGCCAAAAGAGGCGAAAGGTTTGGACTGGGAGTCCGTTTTGGGAGAGAGCTACGAAAAAACTTCGCTGGTGCTTGAAGCAAAACCAGCTACGCAGGCGAAACCAGCTGCGCAGGCAAAACCAGCTGCGCAGGCAAAACCAGCTGCGCAGGCGAAACCAGCTTCGCAGGCAAAACCAGAGAATGTTAAACCGACTACGCAGCCATACACGCCTTTGCAGTCGGATCAATCGTCTAAGGAGGGAAAAAAGCCAGGTTCTGTAATGCCTGACAGCCTGCGGACGCTTATTGAGAACGCAAAGAAAAAAATTGAAAACAGTTATGACAGAATGCATCGTGAGGAGGATACGCGGCGTACTCAGGAAGAGGCTCAAAGCAATGAGGCAGATGATATTGATATCGAAGTGCCGGTTCCGAATTATGGCAATATTTATGACACGCAGAATATTCAGGCGCAGCTTGCAAAGAATCTCAGCGAGCTGATGAATGATGATGAAGTGGAAGTTTTCCGGCCGCAGCCGGCGGCATCTGAACAGGCCGGAACGCAGGAAGAGCAGCCAGATGACGGACAGATAGAAGGGCAGATAAACCTGGCGGATTGGCTGCAGGACGTCCGGGAAAAGAAATATGGCAAGCAGAATACGCGCGAATTTTCAAAAGCTGAGCTTGACAGGATGCTTGACGAGAAGGACGAAAAAAGTGCGGCTTATGAGCGCCTGATAGCTGAACAGAAAGCGCAGGCCAAAAAGAAAGGTGCGGAGCTTGACGAGTCGGAAGCAAAGCAGCGCGCGCATATGCAGATGATGCTTAATGCGGTAAAGACGGATCTGGCTATACGGACAGGAAAGGCAACGCTCAAGCTGGAAGAAGCGGTATCGGCGATGCAGGCCGTTCAGGAAACAAAACAGGCAGCGCAAACGCCGGAGAGCGAGTATATTGCAACGCGCGAAGAGCTTTTTACTGAAAATTCTCCGATTAAGAAACTGCCCGAGGGCAAGGCGGCAGCAAAACGCAACCGGCAGGACGCAGATGTTGTTTCCCTTCATACGGCTCCAATAAAGCCGGTGACAGAGGAAATGATCCAGGGCGGCGCAGCAGAAAAAACAAAGCAAGCTTCGCAAACAAATCCAGATTTGCAGACAAAACCAGCTCCGCAGGCAAAACAAGATTCGCAGACAAAACCAGCTCCGGAAGAAAAGATGCCGGATAGTACGGAATTGTATTCGCATGAGTCGGAGGCGGCAGCGTCCGGCGAGCTGTTTGATACGGAAAACCAGCGTAAGTTTAAACCGGTCAAGCAGGAAAAAGCTTACGCTGATGAGACTGCCGAGGATGAAGAATATGAAAAGCGCCTGACAGGCGATCTCGCTAAAATATTCAGGAAATACAGGGAAATGCCAGGGTTGGAAAGCCAGCTGGCTGAATATTTTGACACGGTTGACGCAGAGATGCAGATGCATACGTCAGCCGCCGGAAACATCATTATTTCAGGCAACTCAAGCTCGGATAAGACGGAACTTGCGCGTATGCTTGTGCGTGCTTTTAATTACCTGTATCCGGAAAATCCGAAAAAGATTGCCAAAACGACAGGCGACAGCATTAACCAGAGAGGCATTGCTAAGGCGATGGGCAAGCTGCGCGGGACGGCGCTGATCGTGGAGGGAGCAGGCTCTATACAGCCGAAGCGCATAAGCGAGCTGCTTGCCTGCCTCGAGCAGGATACCGACCGCATGATTGTAATATTTGAGGATGCAGACACGGAAATAAATGTGCTGATGAATTTCAATCCTGAGCTGGCTGCGAAGTTCAACCACCGTATTGTGCTGAAACAGTATACAGTTAACGAGCTGGTTGAGATGGCAAGGAAGTATGCGCACAAGCGCCAGTACGAGGTAGACGAAAATGCATTGCTTGCGCTGTATTTAAAAATTGACGAACTGCATCGCATGAATGACAATATCCGCCTTGATGATGTGAAGGAAATCATCAATCAGGCGATTGAACATTCTGAGCGGAGGGCTGCCCGGAGGATTTTTGGCGGCCTGAAAAAGAAACATGGGGAAAACGGGGATATGTTCCTGCTGACTGAATCTGATTTTAAAAGCTGATCAGGACTGTTTTGGGAAAAATGTCTTCGGGCGATCCGGGCAGCGCCGGGTTGCTGGCAAATATTATTATCAGGAGGATAAAATAATGAGTAACATTGATGAAATGTCAGTTAATGCAATTCGCGTGCTGTCAGCGGATGCTATTCAGAAAGCAAAATCAGGCCATCCGGGACTGCCGCTTGGCGCAGCGTCCGCAGCCTATACGCTTTGGGCAAAGCATATGAACCACAATCCGAAAGATCCGGATTGGAAAAACCGTGACCGCTTTGTGCTGTCAGGAGGGCACGGATCCATGCTGCTTTATTCATTGCTCCATTTATTTGGATATGGAAATCTGTCCATTGAGGATATTAAAAATTTCCGCCAGATGGATTCGCTTACGCCTGGACATCCTGAATACAGGCATACGGTTGGCATTGAGGCTACTACAGGACCGCTTGGGCAGGGCATGGCTATGGCAGTCGGCATGGCAATGGCGGAAGCACATCTGGCTGCCGTGTTTAACCGTGAAGGATATCCGGTTGTTGACCATTATACGTATGTGCTGGGCGGCGACGGCTGCATGATGGAAGGTATTTCATCTGAGGCTTTTTCGCTGGCAGGGACTCTCGGCCTGCACAAGCTTATCGTCTTTTATGATTCCAACAATATTTCTATAGAGGGAAGCACAGATATTGCTTTTACAGAAAATGTCATGAAGCGTTTTGAAGCATTTGGATTCCAGACGCTTGAGGTGAAGGACGGAAATGACATTGACGAGATCGGCGCTGCGATTGAAGCGGCAAAAGCTGATAAGACAAGGCCGTCCCTTATCAAAATCAATACGCTTATCGGTTTTGGCTGTCCGGAAAAGCAAGGCAAGGCGAGTGCGCATGGAGAGCCGCTCGGCGAGGAAAATGTTGCTGCGCTGAAAAAAAATCTTAACTGGTTCAGCGAGGAGCCGTTTGCAGTTCCGCAGGAGGTATACGATCACTACCGGGAAATGGGAGAGGAGCGCGCCGCTGCAGAGGCTGACTGGAACAAAATGTTTGAGGAATATTCGGAAAAATATCCGGAACTCAAAGAACAGTGGGACAATTATTATAACGGTTATGACCTGTCTGATCTGTTTAACTCGGAAGAATACTGGAAAGCCGGGGAAAAGCCGGAAGCTACAAGGAATACTTCCGGAGCCGTGCTCAATTTGATCAAGCAGCATATGCCTAATCTGATCGGCGGTTCGGCGGATCTTGCGCCGTCAAATAAGACTAATATGAAGGGTGCAGGGGATTTTTCAAAAGAAAACTATGCAGGCACAAACCTGCATTTTGGCGTGAGGGAGCAGGCCATGACTGCAATCACGAACGGGCTTGCGCTGCATGGCGGTTTAAGGCCGTTTGCAGCAACATTCTTTGTATTCAGTGATTACACAAAGCCGATGGCGCGGCTGACTGCGATTATGAAGCTGCCAGCGATATTTATATATACGCATGACAGCATCGGCGTTGGGGAAGATGGCCCGACGCATGAACCGATTGAGCAGCTTGCTGCTTTCAGGTCAATGCCGAACTTCGTTATATACAGGCCGTGCGATTATGCAGAGACGGCCGCCGCATGGGAATATGCGGTTGAATCAAAAGAAACGCCTACAGGACTCGTGCTTACAAGGCAAAACCTGCCGCAGCTTGCAGGTTCATCAAGGGAAGCCTTGAAGGGCGGCTATGTTCTGGAAGATTCTCAAAAAGCGGAGCCGGATGCCATACTGATTGCCAGCGGTTCAGAGGTTGCCCTTGCAGTTGAGGCAAAGAAAAAGCTGGCTGAGGACGGCGTTGACGTCCGTGTAGTCAGCATGCCTAGCATGGATGTGTTCGAGCAGCAGCCGGAGAGCTACCGCGAATCGGTACTTCCGAAGGCGTGCCGCAAGCGCGTGGCTATTGAGGCACTCTCAGACTTTGGATGGTACAGATATGTAGGGCTTGATGGCAAGGTAGTGTCCATGAAAGGATTCGGAGCTTCCGGCCCGGCAGATGCTTTGTTTAAGAAATTTGGCTTTACAACAGAGAATGTTGTGGATACAGTAAAGAGCATTTTATGATTAATATGGCAGATATAGGGTGAAGCGGTGATTATTTTCAGAAAGAAGGGATTGAATGGATATTGCCAGAAGTAACCGGAAATATGCCACGCAGTATGAGAAGATGACACAGGAGCCGGTCGGGCCGCTGATTATAAAGCTTGGCATTCCGACAACGCTGAGCATGCTGGTGACAAATATCTATAACATGGTAGATACCCTGTTTGTAGGAAAACTTGGCACCAGCGCCAGCGGCGCGGTTGGCATCGTATTTGGCTTTATGGCGATTTTGCAGGCGTTTGGTTTCATGTATGGGCAGGGCGCAGGGAGTATAATATCCCGCCGGCTTGGCAGAAAAGATGAAACAAGCGCCAGCAAAATCGCATCTACAAGCTTTTTTATGGCAATTTTTACCGGAGCATTGATTGGCCTGTTTGGCCTTATCTTTATTAATCCGTTTATGTACTTACTGGGAAGTACGGATACGATTCTTCCTTATGCGCGCACATATGTATTTTATATCCTTCTTGCAGCTCCTTTTATGACCAGCTGCTTTGTACTGAACAATATCCTGCGGTATGAGGGGAAAGCCTCTCTTGCCATGATAGGGCTTATGGCAGGCGCGATTTTAAATATGGCTGGAGATCCTGTGTTTATGTTTGCCATGAATATGGGTATTGCAGGCGCAGGCCTGTCCACGGCACTGTCTCAGGTAGTCAGTTTTATTATCCTGCTGTATATGTTTTTGACAGGGAAAACGCAGAGCAAGCTGTCAATACGGAAATTTTCAAGAAATATCCGGGATATTGCCGATATTATGGCGACAGGCTTCCCGAGCCTTGTACGTCAGGGCATGAGCAGCATTTCCACCATGATGCTGAACCAGCAGGCAAGAATATACGGCGATGCGGCAGTTGCGGCAATGAGCATCGTTTCAAGGATCAGCATGTTTATATTCTCGGTAGGCTTAGGCATGGGTCAGGGATTCCAGCCGGTATGCGGCTTTAATTATGGCGCAGGAAAATACAGCCGCGTAAAAAAGGGATTCTTTTTTACCGTTGCAATGGGCGAAGTCATGATGGGGTCTTTGGCGATTGTCGGAATTATCTGTGCACCGTGGGCAATCGGAGTGTTCCGGGACGATGCTGAGGTTATCGCGTTCGGCCAGAATGCGCTGATATTACAATGCATAGCGCTGTTTTCGCATCCGCTGGTCGTATTGGCCAATATGACGCTGCAAAGTACCGGAAAGAGGGCGGGCGCAGCATTTTTATCAATGCTTAGGAGCGGCCTGTACTTTATTCCCGTCTTATATATCATGACTTACATTGCAGGGCCGGTCGGCGTACAGACGGCACAGCCGATTGCGGACGTTTTGGCATTTATAACAACGATCCCGTTTATCGTGCATTTCTTCAGAAAATTGCCGCCAGATGTTATTCAGGAAAAAGAGGCTGCATAACGGCAGATTAAAAGGCATTTTCGGACGCCATTACAGGCAGGCGTCCGGAATGCCTTTTTTAGATTTTTAAAACTATTTATCCGGCATATCCGTATAGCATGTTAAAGAAGGAGGCGGAAGATTAATTACGGGAAAACAGTAAAAATTTTGGACGCCGGAGGGGGTCAGGCTATTGATTTTATATGGGGTAAAGAGATATAGTAATAAATGAGATTACGACATACAGGAGTAAAATACAGATTATGGATGAGTTTGCATATTACCTGAATAAGGCGGTAGGGATATTACAGGAAGTAAGGAAAACGGTTGTCGGCAAAGATGCGGTTTTGAATAAAGTTCTGATGGCCATGCTGGCGAGAGGGCATATTTTGATAGAGGATATTCCGGGCGTAGGAAAAACAACGATGGCGGTTGCATTTGCCAGAGCGCTTGGAATGGAATGCACGCGTATGCAGTTTACGCCAGATGTCATGCCATCGGATATCGTTGGATTTAATATGTACAACCGCGTTACAAACCAGTTTGAATATAAGCAGGGGGCGGCGTTCTGCAACATTTTTCTGGCGGACGAGATAAACAGGACTTCACCCAAAACGCAGTCAGCGCTGCTGCAGGTGATGGAGGAAGGCATGGTCACTGTAGACGGTACGACCATGAAACTGCCGGATCCGTTTATTGTTATGGCAACGCAGAATCCATATGGCTCAATTGGCACCCAGAAGCTGCCCGAATCCCAGCTTGATCGCTTTATGGTGCGACTGACGCTCGGTTATCCGTCTGTTGAAAATGAAGTTGAGATAATGAAGAACCGGCGCAGCCGGGATATATTGGTGCATTCAGAAAAAGTAATCGAAGCGGAAGAATTTATTCAGATGCGGCAGATTGTAGATGGCATTTATGCAGATGACAGTATTTACGAGTATATAGCTGAACTTGCAAAAGCCAGCAGGAATACGGAAAATCTTGTGCAGGGCATAAGTCCCAGGGGAAGCATAGCGATATTGGCGATGGCCAGGGCAAGGGCGTTTTTGCGCGGACATAATTATGTTGTTCCGTCAGACGTGCAGGAGATATTTATGGACACTGTAGCGCACAGGGTAGTGTTTAATTACAGCCTTAGCAGCAAAAATGGCACCGAACGCGATGTAATTGCCGGACTCTTGTGCCAGGTGCGTGAACCACGGATAACGGTTAAGATAAAATAAACCGGTTGGGAAAGATTAATGAGAATAAGACAGATAGCTTATTTGGCCGGCGTGGCCGGCGTTGTTCTTCTGAATATATTTTATGTTGATTACCAGTTTTTTATGATGCTGGTGCTCATGCTGGCAGTTCCGGCTTTTTCATTGATTTGGTATGAACTTGCAAAGGTGCGGCTGAATCTGTATGTGGACGCAAAGAAGCAGATTATTGCGCTGGACGAAAAGATTGATATCCAGATCAGGGCGACAAGCGCATATCCGGTCATGATGCCGCACGGCAGCCTGCGCATAAAGATTTTGTACTCAAATACAAAGGAATTTATAACCAAGGAAATTCCTGTAAAAGTATGCGGAAAGCATGGAAGCGGAGTGAGTATATGCGATATGCCGAAACACTGCGGAATCGTAAATATTTATATAGATACTTTTGAAGTGCGTGACTTTCTGCAGATATTTACTAAAAAGTACCGCCATGCAACAGTGAAGCAGATAGCAGTGTTTCCAAAGCGGTCGGATCTCCATGCGGCAGGAGGCTATAGGAACGGGGACATCCTGTACCAGCTTTCATACAGTCCAGATGACAATACGGAAGTGCTGGATTTAAGGCCGTTCATTGAGGGCGATGCGATGAACCATATCCACTGGAAGCTCAGTATCAATTCAGAGGAATATATAGTACGGCAGTATGGCAGTGAAATGGAAAAATTCAGCAATATACTGGTTGACCTTACGCAGCTGCCGGGGGCGGATTTCAGGGACATGCTCGACAGGATATACGAAGCGGCATGGTCGGCTGCCTGCGATTACCTCAACCAGGGCGGCGCCGTGCGCTTTATAGCGTGGGACGGCAGCAGCGGTGAGCTGGCCGCATTTACGTTTGGCAGTTATGAAGATGCGGCTGACGCCATGATCGGGTTAATGAGTATTTCCTGCTCGGACAATGCCATGGTAAAGCTGCGCAATGCGCTTGAGCATGACAATAAGTACCGGGGAGCGGAACAGGTGCTTATAACTGCCCAGGATTATGAACAGGATAAAGGCATACAGGTTTTTAATGTTTTGGAGGACGATTATGAGAGCGCGCTTACGGCCCATTAGGTATGCGGAATGCTGTACGCAAATAGTGCTGTCAGTGCTGGGTACGGCTGGCATTATGCAGATATTGATATCCTGCTGCAGTTTCCCGATAGGGCGGGCAGGAGCCTGGCTGTGCGCAGGCCTGATGTCAGCGGCGCTTGCATTGATTTTCAGGACGCGCTGCGCACGTATTGCGGCGTTAGCAAATGTGCCGCTGCTTTTAATTTTGGCGTTCGTGCTGCGCAGGGGACTGCTGTCTTTGCTTATCAGTATGGCAGATGCAGTTAAACAGGTTGAAGGCGTGCGCCTGATAGCGGTTACAGATGCCCAAAGCAAGCCATGGCAGGATAAGCTTGCGGCTATATTAGTTATTTATGCGGTGGCGCTGATGGTAAGTTTTACCGTTGTCCGGCTGCGCAGTATGCTGGCGGCGGCGCTTTCGTTTTTGCCGTTTATGGGATTCTTTGTGTTTTTTGCGGTAATTCCGGATATTTTATCAGTTGTGCTGTGCTTTGCCTATATGTTCGGAGTGTCTGCGCTTGGAAATAAAAACGGTGCCGGTAACAGCGGCAGTGCCTGGATAAGCATGGGAATTGCAGCGCTTTCTGCTGCTGCGTGCCTTTTTATCGTTTCTCCGAAAGGCTATAGCAAGCCGCAGCTGTTTCAGGATCTGCAGATCAGGCTGCATGGAATTGGAAACGTCAAGGTTGATAATGCTGGCGGCCTTGGCGCAGGCGGCGTTTCGATCAGCGGCGAAACAGGCATTCACAACGGCTGGCTGGGTCAGGTTGACCGGCTGGAATATACAGGG
>CANRBP010000007.1 GCA_947628875.1 uncultured Lachnospira sp. | reverse complement strand
ACTTATTATGCTGGTGTGGCGGAATAGGCAGACGCAAAGGACTTAAAATCCTTCGGGAGCGATCCCGTGCCGGTTCGAGTCCGGCCACCAGCATTGCAGGGATTTGCAGTTTCTGCAATGTTTAACCGGTACGTGTAGCTCAGCTGGATAGAGCGTCTGACTACGGATCAGAAGGTCGCGAGTTCGAATCTTGTCACGTACATGTCAGCTGAAGATGCCGCAGGGTTCATTAAAAAATGTCCCTGCGGCATCTTTTTTTTAAAATTATGTATATTAATCTTTGATTTAGGGATAATAAGCCTATGACAAGGCGGAAGTAAAGCCGTTAAAACAGTGCTTGCTGCCGTTTGTCAGGGCATGAGCACAATGATTTTGTAAATGACAGAAAAGTTACTCATGTATTATTAAGCAAGGAGGACATTAAAATGTCTAAGGATTACTCATCAGATTCATCTAATGCAAGCAACGCTTCAAATGCAAGCAATACTTCTAATGCATCAAACGCAAGCAACGCATCAAATGCAAGCAACGCT
This sequence comes from uncultured Lachnospira sp., assembly GCA_947628875.1. Taxonomy (GTDB): domain Bacteria; phylum Bacillota; class Clostridia; order Lachnospirales; family Lachnospiraceae; genus Lachnospira. The sequence goes on along the minus strand of CANRBP010000007.1, from coordinate 29,078 downwards.
TCAAACAAGAATTGCGGAAAGTCATCATCTAAAAATTCTTCAAAGAACGCAAGCAATGCATCCAATGAGTATTAATCTGCAAATCTTTTAAAAAACTGTCAGGCATTTTAAGGGGGAATGCCTGACAGTTTTTCTTTAAAGAAATATTAATAATTATGAAGCAAGCGGGATATACTGTATAAAACCTGGAAATGAGAAATATCATGGGATGTGAGTATATCAGTTCTAAAAAGTTGGATTACTATGTAAATGATCCAAATGCAGTCATTATTGATCTGAGAAGTCCGGCAGAATATAAAAAAGGCCATATTCTGGGAGCAAAAAATATTCCGTACAACAATATGGAAGCGCTGGCGGCACGCATAAGGCCGGATTTCCGCAAAGGCGGCGGCGCTATAAGCCTGGACGGTGAAACGTATGACAGGAATATGATTTTTGTGCTATACTGTGAACGCGGCTCTCTGAGCCTTGAAATTTGCAATAAGATGGCGCAAAAAGGCTATCATGCAAAATCGGTTGTCGGAGGGATAAGCCAGTACCATGGGCCATATCTGGTACAGTGACGGGCAAATGACATAAAAAAACTTAATTTTCAAATATATTTGACAGGTTAGGCCTGCGGCTATAATATAGTACTATAGGATTCGGATGGAGGACTGAATGAATACATATGAGTTGGTTGCACCATGCCATTTTGGGCTGGAGGCAGTTTTAAAAAAAGAGATTTATAATTTAGGATACGAAATCCGGACGGTTGAAGATGGCAAGGTTATTTTTGAGGGTGATGCCGAGGCAATATGCCGCGCAAACATCAATTTGAGGACGGCAGAGCGCGTGCTGCTTCTTGTTGGCCGTTTTAATGCAACAACCTTTACCGAGTTATTTGACCAGACAAAAGCTCTGCCATGGGAACAGTTTATACCGCGTAACGGAAAGTTCTGGGTTACAAAGGCAAATTCTGTGAACAGCAGGCTTTTCAGCAGTTCTGATATACAGTCTATTGTGAAGAAAGCAATCGTAGAGCGCATGAAGGATAAGTATCATGTAGAATGGTTTGAGGAAGATGGCAGCGCTTATCCCATACGCGTATCCATTGTAAAGGACAGGGTTACGGTTGCGCTTGATACAACAGGCAGTTCGCTGCATAAGCGCGGTTATCGTCCGGCGGCAGGACAGGCACCTATATCAGAGTGCCTCGCTGCGGCGATGATTATGCTTACTCCATGGCAGAAGGACAGGATATTGGTTGACCCGTTTTGCGGAAGCGGGACAATCCTGATAGAGGCGGCTATGATGGCGGCAAATATAGCGCCGGGAATGAGGCGGCGGTTTACGGCGCAGGAATGGGGAAACCTGATACCTGAAAAAGAATGGAAAGATGTTTTTGAGGAAGCGCAAGAGCAGGTTAATCTGAATATTGCAGCTGACATACAGGGGTATGACATCGATGAGCAGGTACTGCGGCTCGCCAGGCAGAGTGCGGATCGTGCAGGCGTGGATAAGCTTATCCATTTCCAGCAGAGAGATGTATCTGCATTGAGCCATCAGAAAAAGTACGGCTTTATCATTACAAATCCGCCTTATGGTGAGCGGATGGAGCAGAAAGAGGGACTTTCTGAGATATACAGAGCGCTGGGGGAACGGCTGAAAAAGCTGGATACATGGTCGGCCTACGTGATAACTTCTTATGCGGATATTGAGAAAGATTTTGGCAGGAAAGCGGATAAGAACCGCAAAATATATAACGGCATGATAAAAACTTACTATTACTCATTTATGGGGCCAAAACCGCCAAAAAGGAAGGAATCAGCAAATTGAAAATTAAAAAAATATATATCGGCCTGATCGTTATCCTTCTTTTGGCGTTGGGATACCTTATGGAAACCGCCATGCGTGATACGGGCATTACTATGGGCGAGGTGGCTGTAGATGAGAGCAGCAGGCCGGCGCAGTGGCAGAATATCATAGCCTCAGATGTAAACAGCACGCAGATGCACCTTGAAGTCGATGGAGAAGAGATACATATCGGCGGCCAGCAGCTTTATATGAACCGTGATATGGGAATCATGATACCGGCAGATATTTTCAGAGATGTATTTAAATGCGCTTTTAACAAATATGACGATACCGGCATTGTGCTGCAAAAGGGGAATATTATCGTACAGCTTGTCAATGGAGCGACAGATGTGCTTGTAAATACGGAAAATGTGCGGATTCAAGACTCTATGCTGATCAGAGATGGAATTGCCTATATAAATGCGGCTGTGCTAGAGAAGGGTTTTGGATATGATTACAAATGGGATGCGAAGGTCAATACGCTGAAGCTGGTTGACATGCACAAAGATGAGAGCATTCTTCCGGCTGTATATAGCTACCGCAAAATCAGGCGGCTTCCATCTGCCAAAAACCAGGGATCGTATAGTACATGCTGGGCGTTTGCGTCTTTAACAGCGCTTGAATCAAGCCTGCTTCCGAAGGAATATTATGTATTTTCGGTAGACAACATGGTCAACAACAATGGCTATGTCGGTTCAAAAAACGAAGGAGGCAATTATACAAGGGCGATGGCCTATCTGACTGCATGGAGGGGGCCAGTGCTTGAGGCGGACGACATCTATGGCGATGAAGCAACTAATACAGATGCACCGGTTGTAAAGCATGTTCAGGAGGCGCAGATAATAGAGAGCAAAAACCTTGAGGCAATTAAACGCGCCGTATTTTTATATGGCGGAGTTGAATCCGCTCTCTATAGCGCAATGAACTATGTAGGGGAGCATTCCATGTATTACAATGAGCTTACTAACTCGTACTGCTATATCGGAACGCAGCGTCCGAACCATGATATTGTCATTATAGGATGGGATGACCATTATCCAAAAGAAAATTTCAGCGTCAGCCTTGAGGGAGATGGAGCATTTTTGTGCATTAACAGCTGGGGAGCTGAATTTGGCGATCATGGACTTTTTTATGTGTCATATTATGATTCTAATATCGGGATTCATAATGTTGTATACACTAAGGTGGAAGATGTGGACAACTATGACCATATTTACCAGTCAGACATCTGCGGCTGGGTCGGGCAGCTTGGATATGAGGAGGAAAGCGCCTTTTTTTCAAATGTGTACACGGCACAGGGAGATGAGTCGCTTGAGGCTGCCGGGTTTTATGCAACCGGAAAAAATACGGCATATGAGCTTTATCTGGTAAAAGGCTTTGAAGATGAGAAATCATTTGACAGCCGGATTTACCTGCAATCAGGCAGCTTTATGAATGCAGGCTACTATACGGTGCCGCTTAATGTACCTGTGCAGCTTCATGCTGGCGAGAGGTATGCAATTGTTGTCCGGATAACGACTCCGAATGCTATCCATCCGATTGCAATTGAGTACCGTGCAGGCAGGGCGACATCAGAGGTCATACTAGATGATGGAGAGGGATATATCAGCCTGACAGGCGGCACATGGGAGCATGTAGAAGAGACAAAGGCATGTAACCTGTGCCTCAAAATATATACGAAAGATTTTGCGGAAGATTTGTAAGGAAACAAATATACATGGTCTTATCAGATCAGGCGCTGTTTAAGGCAGCAGAAAGAGTGAAATGATGGCAAAAATAATTCTGGCTTCTAATAATGCGGCAAAAATTAAAGAAATGAGACAGATTTTAGCTGATATGGATATTGAGCTTATCTCCATGGCGGAAGCAGGAGTAAATGAAGAAATTGAAGAAAACGGGACGACATTTGAAGAAAATGCGCTGATAAAAGCGCGGACAGTCATGAAAAAAACAGGAATCCTTGCAATCGCAGACGATTCCGGACTTGAGGTGGATTATTTGAATAAAGAGCCTGGAATATATTCCTCGCGTTACCTTGGACATGAGACGTCATATGATGTAAAAAACAAAGCCATAATTGACAGGCTGGCCGGCGTGGAGGGCAGCGCAAGGAGCGCGCGGTTTGTATGTGTTATAGCAGCCGTATTTCCAGATGGCCGGGAACTGGTCACGCGCGGAACTATGGAAGGAAAGATTGCAAAAGAACCTGAGGGCGTGAACGGATTCGGGTATGATCCTATAATGTATCTGCCGGATTTGGGCAAGACATCAGCGCAATTGCTGCCGGAAGAAAAAAATAGTCTCAGCCATCGCGGAAAAGCACTTGATAAAATGCGGCAGGAACTGTTAAAATATCTGTAAGTGATTATATTATGAAAATTTTGAGGTGATATATGCAGAGGATAATGATAGTCAGCGATTCGCACAGGCAGATAGGGAATATTAAGAAGGCGTTGAGCGTGGAGGGAAAACTCGACATGCTCATACATTTGGGCGATTTTGAAGGAGAAGATGATCAGATACGGAATCTGGCGGACTGCAAGGTTATTTTCGTCCCAGGAAACAATGATTTTTTTTCGCAGTATGACAAAGAAGTTGAACTCGTTCTTGGCAGGTACAAGGTTCTGCTGACGCACGGGCATTATTACTATGTTTCGCTTGATCTCCAGACGATCCGCAAGGAGGCCGAAGGCAGGGGCATGGATATAGTGATGTTCGGGCATACGCATCGGCCGGTTATATCTATTGAGGAAAATGTAACGCTGATAAATCCTGGAAGTATCGCTTATCCTCGGCAGCAGGACAAAAAATGCACCTATATTATGATGGAGATAGACGACAAAGGAGATGCGGAGTTTACGCTGAAAAGCATTTAAATTAAAAAAAAATAATAAATAAATAACTAAAAAACTGTTGACAAGTATACGTACTTATATTATAATCGTACTTGCGTTGCGACAGAATGAGCAATAATCTGGTGTGGCGGGGTGTGGCTCAGCTTGGCTAGAGCGCTTGATTTGGGATCAAGAGGTCGCAGGTTCGAATCCTGTCACCCCGACTAGTCGAATATTATATGCGGGTGTAGTTCAATGGTAGAACACTAGCCTTCCAAGCTAGATACGTGGGTTCGATTCCCATCACCCGCTTTGTGTGTTCGTAGCTCAGTTGGATAGAGCAACGGCCTTCTAAGCCGTGGGTCGAGGGTTCGAATCCCCCCGGGCACATTGTATGGTGGGTATAGCGCAGTTGGTTAGCGCGTCAGATTGTGGCTCTGAAGGTCCAGGGTTCGAATCCCTGTACCCACCCTTCTATTTATTATTGGGCTATCGCCAAGCGGTAAGGCACAGGGTTTTGATCCCTGCATTACGCTGGTTCGAATCCAGCTAGCCCAGTTGGATTCATTGAATCCTTTAAGTAGATATCAAATACGGGCTCATAGCTCAGCCGGTAGAGCACTAGACTTTTAATCTAGGTGTCCCGGGTTCGAACCCCGGTGGGCTCATTTGTGCATGTATCCAGGTGATGCTGCATATTTTAACAGAATATCAGATTCTAAAGAAACGAATTGGCAGCAGCCAGTTCGTTTTTTGCGATAATATCAAAAAATTTTTATTTATGAAGGAGACAACCATTATGAGCGAAGAGTGTACACACAATTGCGGAAGCTGCAGTTCAGATTGCGGAGAACGGCAGGAAGAATCTAAGCATAATTTTAATAACGCTGGCGTAAAAAAAGTTATTGCAGTCATGAGCGGCAAAGGCGGCGTCGGAAAGTCCATGGTGACGTCTATGCTGGCTGTCAATGCGGCCAAAAGAGGCATGTCCGCAGCTATTTTAGATGCTGATATCACAGGCCCGTCTATTCCAAAATCATTTAATATTACAGAAAAAGCCAAATGTGACGCACAGGGGACGGTCATTTATCCTGAACAGACAAAATCAGGCATTAAGGTTATGTCATTAAATTTGCTGATGGATAATGAAACTGACCCTGTTATCTGGCGCGGTCCTATTATTGCAAGCGCAGTTAATGAGTTTTGGCAAAAGGTAGAGTGGGGCAATGTCGATTGCATGTTTATTGACTGTCCTCCTGGAACGGGAGATGTGCCGCTTACTGTATTCCAATCTATTCCGGTTGACGGCATTGTTGTGGTGACTTCGCCGCAGGAGCTTGTCTCAATGATCGTGACCAAGGCTATCAGAATGGCGCAGGCAATGGATATACCGGTGCTTGGAATTATTGAAAACATGTCATTTTTCCGCTGTCCTGATTGCGGCAGGGAGCATTATATTTTCGGTGAGAGCAAAATCCAAAAGCTTGCTGATGAGAATGATATTAATGCAGTGGCAAAACTTCCGCTGGATCCGGCAGCGGCAGTCAAAGTAGATGGCGGCAATGCGGAGGAGCTTGATACATCAGCGCTGGACAGCTTCATGGATCATGTTATTTCAGTTTTAAAAAGCTCTTGTTAATTTCTTGCTAATTTTAAGAAAAGCATCTTGCAAATTGGATTGTTTTATGTTAACATATGAACAAATATTCAGATATTCAGATATTCAGATATTCAGATGTTCAAACGTTAAAATGTTTAAACTATAAATTGTTAAAATGTTAAAATGTTTAAACATTTAAACATTTTAACATTTTGACATTCAGATATTCGGACATTCAGGCAAACCGGTTTTTATCTGAATTTTGATTATCTGACAGCTGCTTATATTTAGCCATTATTTATAGGAAAGGAGTAGCAGGGTGGAGAATGAAGAAGCAGTATGCTGTGACTGCATAGAGGTACATCAGGATATTGTCGCGCAGGTACAGGAACACATGCCGGCTGAAGAACTGCTTGACAGCGTTGCGGAGACATTTAAAGTATTTGGCGATAAGACAAGGATAAAGATTTTGTATGTGCTGCATTCACAGGAATTGTGCGTGTGCGATATCGCGCAGCTGCTGGATATGAACCAGTCGGCTATCTCGCACCAGCTCAAAGTCCTGAAACAGGCAAAGCTGATCCGCAACAGGCGCGATGGCAAGCAGGTATTTTATTCATTAGATGATGCGCATGTGCGCACTATACTCAGTATGGGCATGGAGCATGCCATGGAAGATTGAAGATTAGGAGGGTTTTATTTATGAAAAAGAAATTTAAATTACAGGATTTGGATTGTGCAAACTGTGCTGCAAAAATGGAAGATGCGATTAAGAAAATTGACGGCGTAAATGATGCGTCAGTGAGCTTTATGACTCAGAAAATGACGCTTGATATTGAAGAGAACCGTATTGATGAAGTGATGAAAGCGGTCGTGGCGGCATGCAGCAAGATTGAGCCGGACTGCAAAATTATTCTGTAATTCAAGGTGATATGAGGAGCGTAAATATGACCAATAAACAGAAAAAAATGTTATGCCGCATTCTGGCATCAGCGGTTTTGTATGCCGTACTGATTGCGGGAGGAAGATTCGGTGTTGTGCCTGCCGACAGCTTTCCGGCAGGCCTGCTGATGTATCTGGTTCCTTATGCCATTGTGGGATGGGATATAGTCTATAAAGCGGTGCGCAATATTTTGCATGGTCAGGTGTTTGATGAAAATTTTTTAATGTTTATAGCAACGCTTGGCGCACTGGCAGTCGGCGAATATTCCGAGGCGGTCGCAGTTATGTTATTTTACCAGGTTGGCGAGCTGTTCCAGAATTATGCCGTAAACCGGTCAAGACAGTCTATAACCGAGCTGATGGATATCTGTCCGGAGTATGCCAATATCGAGGAGGACGGACAGCTGAAACGCGTAGATCCAGATGAAGTGGAGGCGGGAACTGTTATTGTAGTCAAGGCCGGGGAGAGGATCCCGCTTGATGGCATTGTAATCAAAGGCGATTCAATGGTAGATACATCATCGCTGACAGGCGAGTCTGTACCGAAGCATGTTCATGAAGATTCCGAGGTCATAAGCGGCTGCGTAAACGGAAACGGCGTGCTCTACATACGGACAACAAGGGAATTTGATGATTCTACGGTAGCCAGGATACTGGAACTGGTGGAAAATGCGAGCAGCAAAAAAGCGCATGTTGAAAATTTTATAACACGTTTTGCAAAGTATTATACTCCTGCGGTTGTCTGCGCGGCTGTCCTGCTGGCAGCAGTAATGCCGCTTATCACAGGAGGCGGCTGGCTTGGCTGGCTGCAAAGGGCATGTATCTTTTTGGTTATTTCCTGCCCTTGCGCTCTTGTCATATCAGTCCCTCTCAGCTTTTTTGGCGGTATAGGCGCGGCCTCAAGGCAGGGGATCCTGGTGAAGGGGAGCAATTATCTGGAAGCGGCGGCAAAGCTTGAGACGGTTGTATTTGATAAAACAGGCACATTAACAAAAGGCCAGTTTACGATATCAAAAATCCTGCCGGCTGATGGCGCTGCTGAGGAAGATATCCTTGAAACGGCCGCACATGCGGAAAGCTTTTCCAATCATCCGGTAGCCCAAGCCGTTAAAAATGCTTACATAGAAAGAGGCGGCAGCCTGGATACGGGACGCGTTTCTGACTGTGAGGAAATTTCCGGCCATGGCGTCCGTGCGAAGGCGGACGGCAGCACGGTGCTGGCAGGCAATGAAAAACTGCTGCGAAGATACGGCGTTGAACCGGATTCGTGCAGCCAGGCAGGTTCTCTTGTGTATGTTGCGAAGGACGGCAGGTATATGGGCTGCATAGTCGTATCAGATATATTAAAGCCGCAATCCATACAGGCAGTCGCGCAGCTCAAAAAAGCCGGAGTAAAGCGTACCGTCATGCTTACAGGAGATGGAAAAGAGGCAGGAGAGGCCGCTGCGGCAGAACTTTGCCTCGACAGCGTTTATACACAGCTTTTGCCTGCTGATAAAGTTTCTATAGTGGAAAAACTGCTGGAAGAAAAGGAAAACGGCACGCTGGCATTTGTTGGTGATGGGATCAATGATGCGCCGGTTCTGACCAGGGCAGATGTGGGCATTGCTATGGGCAGCATGGGTTCCGATGCGGCAATTGAGGCTGCTGATATAGTGCTGATGGACGATGATCCCCTGAAAATAGCAAAAATAGTCAAAATATCAAGAATGACTCTGCGCATTGTGCGGCAGAATATAATCTTTGCGCTGGGCGTAAAGGCGTTTGTGCTGCTGCTGGGGGCATTTGGCCTGGCCAGCATGTGGGAGGCTGTATTTGCAGATGTTGGCGTTTCTGTTATTGCCATATGCAACGCCATGCGGACGCTTGGAACAAAAAATAACAAACAGTGAAAGCGTATTTATTAAATTAAGCTATGGAAAAATATGTGATTATGTTTAAAGGCGGCGTGGAGACGCAGGAATATTTCAGCGTTGAAATGTCGCGCGCATTTGAAGAACATGGATATAGCGTATTCTGGTTCGATCTGGTTATCGGGGAGCAGAGCGCGCGTATTTTGCGGCAATTTTATGAGGATAGGCGTCAGGCGGAATTTGTGATGTTTACATTTAATTTCCATGGCCTTGAGGGAGAGGACGGATTGTATGGCTCCGGCTATTTAACAGGCAGTTTTTGGAGCGATACGGACATTCCTGTTTATAATATGGTTGTGGATCATCCGCTGTACTACCAGCAGTATATTCGTTTTCTGCCAAAGCGTTATACGCAGTTATCAATAGATCGCGACCATATCCGCTATATGCAGCGCTGCTTCCCATCTGTTAACCTGGGCGGAGAACTGGGATTTGTTCCGCTGGGAGGCACGGCAGTAAACGCCGATGGAAAAGCGCTGCCAGGAATGCGTTATCTGCCTGTGAAAAGCCGCAGCATGGATATTATTTTTACAGGCAACTACACGCCGCCTCAGCGGCTGGAAAAGTTCCTTGACGGCATGGATAGCGAGTACAGGGATTTTTACCATGAGCTTGTGCAGGAGGTCATTGAAGAACCTGATTGCCTTGTGGAGGATATTGCCCGCCGGAAGCTGGAAAAAGAGCTGGGAACGGCAGTTTCAGATTCGGATATGGCAGCCTGCATGCCAAACATGATGTTTGTTGATCTGACCGTGCGATTTTATTACCGCGCGAAGGCGGTTTCTGCTCTGGCAGACAGCGGCATTAAGATATATACGTTTGGCGCCGGATGGGATATGCTTGAATGCCGCCATCAGGAAAATATAATACAGGCAGGCAGCGTAAACTCGCAGGAGTGTCTTGACATGATGAGCCAGGCCAAACTGTCTCTCAATGTGATGCCATGGTTCAAGGACGGAGCGCACGACCGTGTTTTTAATGCCATGCTGAACGGCTCAGTCTGCGTTAGCGACCCAAGCCGTTATTTAAAGGAACTGTTTACGGACGGCAGGGAACTGGCATTTTATGAGCTGTCAGACATTGGTGCGCTTAGCGGCAGAGTCTGCGAGCTGCTGTCAGATGAAGTGCGGCTGCAGGAGATGGCTGACTGTGCTTATGAAAAATGCATATGCAGCCATACCTGGAAAAACAGGGCGGAGCAGATTATTGAACTGATACGGAGGGAAAATAAAGGCGTCAGGCGGAATTTGTGATGTTTACATTTTGTTTGGACAAATATATACCGCTTGGCTGGCAAGTTCGGCAAAACGCTTTTCCGTAATATTTTTTTGATATGCAACGGTACTGCCGTACACAGGATCATTCAAAAAATAGTAATCATCGTTATATCCCACAAGTACCAGACAATGTTCTCCGGCGATCCAGGTAAAGGCTTTGCCGTCTTCAAAATACCAGCTGTTTCCTGCTTTGGATTCCTTCATGTTTATAGTCGCCCAAATCAGCAGGGGTTTATTGTTAGCTATATATTCCGCACAAAGCTGCTCCAGCGTCCGGCCGGTAATTGCTTTAGCGGTACAGCTTGTGCTGTTGCGGTTGATTGCATGAACGATTGGTTCTGCATAGCAGCCGTAAGAATTTCTGGAAAAAGGATTTCCTGCAAAAACCTTGTTAGGGTCAGGTCCGTACAGCTTGCCGTTTGATAAATAAAAGCTGTCACTGCACTCAAGCCAGTCTTTAGCAAATTTTTCGGCGGTAATATTCACATTATAATACTGCAGCACCATCGTTGCTGCTACGGATTCGCAGCCGGTCGGCAATTCGGGATATTGGCAGATTGCAGGCACGTCAATGTGTTTTTGCAGAACTCGGTTTATAACGGGCTCGTTATCGGGTTCGTTATGATTATTAATCGTTGCATCTGTCTTTTGAGTATTATCAGGCGCATAAATGACAATTGCGGAAATTATGGCAATGCAAAATAAGAAAACCGATACCTTTTTCATAAAAAACCTCCTCGTTTATTTGATAAGCTTCATCAATAGTTCATAAAATTGGCGCGCTTTAAGCCGCACTATGTCAAACAGCCGGCACATGTAAGGCTGGCGGCAATAATCAAATTCACCCGCGTAAGTAACAACATGGCCATTGAAACCCTGCTTAAACTGATACACGCCAAAATTCGGGTGATCTTTGATGTTCCAGTAAGGGATTCCGCAGAAATCAGCTGTTTTTAACTTTTGCCCATAAAGCAGATTGCGTAAAGGTTCCGTATTTGGAGCAAAATTCTTCCAGTTCCATCTCTTTTTGGGCGCAGTCGCTTCTTTCCATAAAAATGCCTCCCGTATATTTCCTTAATCATACGGGAGGTTTGTATCATAACAGACACCAATCTGTATCTAAATTGTATATTGAGCGATTCATCATTCTTCTTCTGTGATTTTATCTTCAAATTGCATGATCTCGCAGCCGATCACCATGTTTACAAAAGATCCATTTCCAATTTTCAGCAGATCAGCCACAAAAAAAGTATTCGCCACTGATGAGGCCTAATTGTTCTTCAAAATAATTTTTTATCATTAAAACTATTGTATCGCTTATAGCCTCAAATTCCGGTTCAAAAATATCACACGTTAATCTAATGATGGTTTTCGTTTTTTCTTCGTAAATAATCATAAAATTACTGGCATCATTTTTAACGCTATAATTGACAAAATTAAGCGCAGTAGGCTGGCTGTCGATTTTTATTAGCGTGCTGTTACGATAACAGTTTATGCTGCCGCATGCTAAAAAAGAAAAGATGCTTATATTTTTCAAAATCTTCATTTTTCTGCACCGCCTTTCGGGAGCGTGAAGGAAACCCTCGTCCCTTTATTTTTCTCGCTTTCAAAAACAAGCTCTGTTCCGTGAATTGTTGCGATTTCTTTACATAAAGCCAGGCCAAGACCGGCTCCGCCCAATTTTCTGGAACGGGTCGCCTTTAACTGCTCTCCAATCTCAAAAAGATTAAGATCTTCCATTTCCACAGCCTCGTTTTGGTACACATAAAGATCCAGCAATTGCAGAGACAGTTTTTCAAGCCTTTTGGCTTCGTTGAAGATGGCTTTTGCCGCTTGCTCTTTCTCTGATTCGTCAAGATCGTATGCATTTACACGTTCAAACTGTGCATAATTATGCGATACAAAACGGCACTTGACAATTATTAAAGAGGCATGTAAAATAAAGCGGTATGCGGATGTGGCGGAACTGGCAGACGCGCCAGATTTAGGTTCTGGTGGGCGACCGTGCAGGTTCGATTCCTGTCATCCGCATTAAGAAAGCGCGGAACCGGACTCATAGAGTTTTGTTCCGCGCTTTTTATGATAAGAGGAAATGTTTCAGATATTCAGCCTTTTTTCAAGCTCCGCTTTCAGGTATTCATACCGTGCGCGTTTTTCTGCCCTGGCAAAATGCGTGTCACGGGATTGTTCGGGGTTGTTTGCGTATGCCAGCTTTTCATCACCAAACTGTTCGCTCGTGAGGTCAAATATGCAGCTGCCGACTGCGTTGTAACAGTGGTAATTGCCGTCAGGGCGTAGAATGCCATATACATTGCCGCCAAAAATGTCCTGCGCAAGAAATGCCGTTATTGAGCATTGCCCGAGCGTGCGGTTATCCGGCGTCCACCGGCTCCGCAGCCTTGGCGCGCATGTTTCGGCGCACCAGATGCCTGAAAGCATATCGTAAAGCGCGCGAGGGTTTTCTATAGACTGGTAATATCTGTCTGCCGGGCGCACATCAGCGTGTTCCCAACCGTAAAATTTATAGGCCATCTTGTCAGTCACCAGCTTTCTTTAAATTTGCTGTTCTTTGCCGATAAGTTCATCGAGCACTTCCATTAACTTGTCTACGTCAACCGGCTTTGGAATATGCGCATTCATGCCGCATTCCAGCGCACGGTGGCGATCTTCGTCAAATGCGTTGGCCGTCATGGCTGCAATCGGGATAGATGCCAGCTGCGGATCCGGAAGCGCGCGTATGGCTTTTGCTGAATCATAGCCGTTCATTACAGGCATCTGAATGTCCATAAGGATCAGCGAATAGTATCCCGGTGAAGAATGGGATACCATATCAACAGCCATAGCGCCGTCAAAAGCAAAATCCACAACAAAACCCTTTGCAGACAGCAATTCCTGGGCAATTTCGCGGTTGATTTCATTATCCTCAACCAGCAGTATGCGCAGGCCGTCATAACGTCTTGTATCTTCAGGCGGCTGAGCTTCCGTATCAGCAACTTCTGGCCTGCTTACTGCGGAAAGCAGGATATCCTGCAAATCGGACAGGAAGATAGGCTTATTGCAGAAGGCTGTTGCTCCGGCCTGACGCGCTTCCTCTTCAAAAACTGTCCAGTCATATGCTGTTACGATTATGATTGGCGCCATATCTCCCACGATAGTGCGGATCTGGCGGACAACTTCGAGGCCGCTTAAATCCGGCAGCAGCCAGTCGATCACATAAGCGTTGTAAGCATCGCCAAGTTCAAAAGCCTGACGGGTGCGCAGAACTGCCTCGTGGCCGTGCATCGTCCATTCAGGACGCATTCCGATCTGGCGCAGCATTTTGGTGATGCTGTCGCAGGTGGAGAAACTGTCGTCCACAACCAGCGCACGAAGACCCTGCAGTTCATCAATGACTTCCACAGACTTTTCTCCTGTTTGAAGACGGAAATCAAAATGTAAAGTGAAGGTTGTGCCTTTCCCCTGTTCGGTCTGTATTTCAATTGATCCGCCCATTGCATCGACAATATTTTTTGTGATGGCCATACCGAGTCCGGTACCCTGTATGCCGCTGACAGTGGACGAACGCTCCCGTTCAAACGGCTCAAATATATGCTGCGCAAATTCCGGACTCATGCCGATGCCGGTGTCCTGGACGCATATCTCATAAGAAGCATATCCGGTCGGGGCAGAAGGTTTCTGCCGTATGGTGAGCGCCACGGTTCCGCCTGCCGGCGTAAATTTGATAGCGTTGGACAACAGGTTCAGAAGAACCTGGTTTAGGTGCAGCTTATCGCATAAAATATCTTCATCGCGAATATCCATTGTATCCATAAAGAAACTGAGGTTTTTTGACTGCATCTGGTTCTGTATTATATGGCGCATATCTCTGAAAATTTCAGAGAGCGAACAAGGCTTTTCGTCAATGTTAAGTTTGCCCGACTCGATCCGGCTCATATCCAGAATGTCATTTATCAGGCTGAGCAGGTGGTTGCAGGAAGAAAGTATTTTTTTAAGGTAATCCTGAAGGCGTTCCCGGTTGTCAATGTGAGTCTGCGCAAGCGTTGTGAACCCGATGATAGCATTCATTGGCGTCCTGATGTCGTGTGACATATTGGATAAAAAGACGCTTTTTGCGCGGTCAGCAGCTTCAGCTTTCTGGAGCTTTTCAGTCAGGACAGCCTGCTCCACGGCCTGCAAGGTGTAGATTTTGGCATCGTGCCTGATCCAGAGGTAATAAATAAGGATAGCAGCGGCGATCAGGAAACCGGCAGCCATGCCGATGCGCCTCACGGCATATACGCTTGAGAGCGCTTCATGCTCCGGTACGGATATGGCGACAGCCCACTGGTTGATATTTATCGGCGCATAGTTTAAATATTCCCATTGCTGGTTATCCGGGTTGCGGAAAACAATATAGCCTGAACCGAGGCTCATAAAATTTTCCGTAAATGTCTGCCAGCTGATGTTTCCGCGGACATTTCTTGATTCGTATGTATCGATGCTGCCAAGTTTTTCGTGGAGCGTGTCCATCAGGAAATCGCCTGTCTTTGTATCCACGATATAAATATTTGCAGTTGAGTTATAGATGTTGCTGAAATTTAACCGCTCCGGGAGATTTTCAAGGCGCGTGATGCCATAGAGCAGCGCAACCGTCTCGCCGTTCTGCGTGATTGGTACAAAGTGGCGCAGGATCGGGATATTTCCCGGTATGCTGTATACCCTGTCAGATATATGCTCGCCCAGAGGCGCTTCCTGTTCATAAGAAAGGCCGTCCGAAGAAGATGTTACGGTGACGGATCCGTCTGCGCCCAGTATGCGGTTGTCCGGCAGCAGAATGGATATATTCATTGTTTCCAGCAAAGGCGATACATTGTTGATTATTTCTATAGTTGACTCAATGTCAAAATTGTCGTTAGAAGAGATGATATCAGCCGTAGCGTTAAGCAGCCGGCTGTCGCGGCTCATTTTGGACTGTATCCCTGCAATGATGGAATCTACATTCTCCTGCATGCGCCCCAGGCTGCGTTTTTCAATGGTTGATGTGATATTGGTGTATGCAGCAAACAATACGGCGGCCATGACCACAATGATGAGAATGGTCGCCGTATGGCTGCTGCTTTTTAAAAATCCTTTGTGCCTGGCAGATTTTTGCTCCATGGCTCCTCCTTTATCGGTATATTGCCGCGCCGGCAGAAATGACCAAAAAACGGCAGCCGGCGCTGGATATTATTCGCACAAGGTTTTTCCGGAACCCCAGGCATCGCCAACTTTTTCGCCAAGTACATGATATGTGTTGTTAAATGGGTCAAAAGAGATAGGCTGGACTTTTGCCACGTCAACCTTGCCGTCAGTTAAGGCAGATTCGTCAACGCTGACATTGACTATCTCGCCGCGCAGTATGCAGGTGTCTTTATCAAATGACTTTACGCGGCATTCCATGCATACAGCAAGTTCATTGATGACAGGGGCATTGACAAGTTCGCTTTTTGTAACCGTAAAACCGGCGCGCTGCAGCTTATCAGGCACGCTGTTGCCGGAGGCGATGCCGACATAGTCACAGCCTGCTACATGCTTTGCATCTGCCATGCTGATGGTGAAAGCGCCAGTTTTGGCAAAATTCTGGCATGTTCTGTGGCTTGGCGTCAGGCATATTGACACCTCGCTGCTCTCGCTGATGCCGCCCCATGCCGCATTCATAGCGTCAGGATTTCCATTTTCGTCATAAGTTGCAATGATCCATACCGGCTGCGGGTAAGAGAATGGCTTTGCTCCAAAATTTTTTCTGCTCATATTTTGTTATCTCCTTTTTAATTATTTCATTATATTATTTTTGGCAAGCGCAATCGAATTATGCGCTTTAATCGACATAATAGCTATATTTTAACACTTTATGCTGATAATTGCAAACATTCAAGATTAAAGGTTTATGTACACAATGGCAATGCTGCTACCGCAGCACGCCTTTTTGGCGCATATAAAATACAAAATGCGGAAAATCAAAGTACAATCACTCTTGACAGCAGTGCGCAAAGATAATAATATCAATATAGTTTGAATACCAAAATATTTGATGACTAAACAAAAAACAGGCAGGAGGAAATATCCATGAAATTAAAACCTTTGCAAATAGGAGATCTGACAGTCCGGTATCCGATAATACAGGGCGGAATGGGCGTAGGAATCAGCCGTTCGCGCCTGGCAGGAGCGGTGGCCGGGGCAGGAGGCATAGGCGTCATATCATCAGCTCAAATCGGATATGACGAGCCGGGATTTGAGCAGGATCCCTGGAAAACAAATCTGGAGGCGCTCGCAAAGCACATACGGATTGCAAAGGAAGCAGGATCAGGCGGCGGCGGAGCGGTCGGCGTCAATATAATGACAGCAACCAGCAACTATGAAAATAATGTAAAGGCGTCATGCGAGGCTGGCGCTGACGTGATTATATCCGGCGCAGGCCTTCCGGTAATGCTTCCGAAATATACGGCTCTGTATCCGAGAGTGAAAATTGCGCCAATCGTATCCAGCGCCAAAGCCGCTTCGGTTATTTTAAAAATGTGGGACAAAAAGTTTGGGAGAACCGCAGATTTTCTTGTAGTTGAAGGTCCTAAGGCAGGCGGACATCTGGGATTTGCAAAAGATGAGGTGCTTGCGATTACGGACAGCGCCTATGACGCTGAAATACAGAGAATAATCGCAGTTGCAGGGGATTATGCAGCCCGTTATGGGCATCAGATTCCGGTGATAGCGGCAGGCGGCATAAGCACCCATGAAGATGTGTGCCATGCGCTCAGCCTGGGTGCATCGGGCATTCAGGCAGCCACTCCGTTTGTTGTAACAGAGGAGTGCGATGCAGATATCCGTTACAAGCAGGCGTATCTGGACGCGTCCGAGGAGGACGTGCGGATTGTTGACAGTCCGGTCGGTATGCCGGGGCGTGCGCTGCACAATGCATTTCTTGATGAGGTCGCTTCGGGACGACAGCCGATTGGAAAATGCCTGAGATGCCTGCAGAAATGCGATCAGGAAAAAATCCCGTACTGCATTACCAAGGCGCTGATTAACGCGGTAAAAGGCGATGTGGAGCATGGACTGATATTCTGCGGCGCCAATGTGGGGCGGCTGAAAAAGATGACAACGGTGCCTGAACTGATGAAAGAACTTGCAGGCGAAAGCACAAATATGTAAAAAATGCATATTAAATTGAGTTTTCGTATTTTGTATTTTATCTGTGCCAAAAGCGCACATCACGGAACGTGATGTGGCGATTGTGTACAAAATCGCATCTGGAAAACTAGTTTTCCGAATGCGATTTCTGTACACAATGGCAATGCTGCCGCAGCAGCATGCCTTTTTGGCCCAGATAAAATGCAAAATGCGGAAACTTATACAAATTAATACTTGACATGCAAAAAAACAATGCTATAATCAATATCGTTTGATAATCAAAATATAAGAAAATCAAAACAACTTACAAAGCATGCGAGGTTATATGAGAGGAAGAATCACAGGGACGGGGAGCTGCCTGCCTGAGAAGGTGCTTACCAATGACGATCTGTCGAAGATGGTCGATACGAGCGATGAGTGGATCAGCACCCGGACAGGCATTCGCAGCCGGCGTATCGCCGTGGGAGAGACAACCGCATCTATGGCCGCGGCGGCGGCAGAGGCGGCGCTGGAGAATGCAGGCTGTCTTGCCGGAGAAATTGAACTGATTATTGTTGCAACGTCTACGCAGGATTTCAGTTTTCCAAACTGTGCATCTGCCGTGCAGGCGGAAATCGGCGCTGCAAGTGCGGCCTGCATGGATATCAGCCTGGCATGTTCCGGGTTCATCGCGGCGCTGCATACGGCTGATGCATTTATTCGTGCCGGGATTTACAGGAAGGCGCTGGTCATAGGCAGCGAGAGAATGTCTTCGATACTTGACTGGAAAGACAGGAGCGTGTGCGTGCTGTTTGGAGATGGCGCAGGCGCATGCGTGCTTGAGGCGGACTGCGGTGATAGCGGCATACTGGATACGGATCTGCACAGCGATGGCAGCAAAGGCATGGTGCTGACAGGCGGCGCACGGGATATGCCTAATATCAAGATGAACGGGCAGGAAGTTTTTAAATTTGCGGTCAGGAAAGTACCGGAAAGCATCGGCTGCCTGATTGAAAGAAATGGGTTAACTGCAAACGATATTGAAGGCTTTCTCCTGCATCAGGCCAATGTACGCATAATTGAGAGCGTGGCCAGGAGAATGCAGGCGGATATCTGCAAATTTCCAATGAACATGATGTCTTATGGGAACACATCAGCAGCCAGCATACCGATTCTTCTTGATGAGATGAATCGTAAAAATAAATTATCCGCTGGAAAATTCTATGTATTGTCAGGATTTGGCGCGGGATTGAGCTGGGGGAGCGTGCTGCTCAGATGGTAATCGGCAACTGCCGGAAAAATTAAAATTTAAAAATTAAAAATGAAAAAAAGGAGAAAACAAAATGTTAGAAAAAATTAAAGATTTGATTGCAGAACAGATTGGCATTGACAGGGACGATATCAAGCCGGAATCTGATTTTAAGGTTGATCTTGAGGTGGATTCGCTTGATATGTTCGAGCTTGTTGTAGCGCTTGAGGAAGAATATTCTGTAGAAATCCCGCCGGAAGATCTGGAAAACCTGACGACAGTTCAGTCAGTTATAGATTATCTGCAGGATAAGGGAGTTGAAGCGTAATGAAGACTAAGATCACAGAACTGCTTGGAATTGAGTACCCTGTCATACAGGGCGGCATGGCGTGGGTAGCTGACGCACAGCTGGCCGCACATGTATCCAAGGCAGGAGGCATCGGCTTTATCGGTGCTGCTAATGCGCCTGCTGAATGGGTGCGCCAGGAAATCAGGAAAGCCAGGGAGATAACGGATAAGCCGATCGGCGTCAATATCATGCTGCTGAGTGAGCATGTGGACGAGGTGGTTAAGGCAGTTATTGAGGAGCATGTGGAAGCAGTTACGACCGGGGCAGGCAATCCGGGTAAATATATGCAGGAGTGGAAAGCTGCAAATATTAAGGTAATGCCGGTCGTTGCCTCCGTAGCGCTTGCAAAAATGATGGAGAGAGCCGGAGCTGATGCCGTTGTTGCAGAAGGCATGGAGTCAGGCGGACATATCGGCGAGCAGACAACTATGACGCTTGTGCCTCAGGTAGCGGATGCCGTAAAGATACCTGTCATTGCAGCAGGAGGCATCGGCGATGGCCGCGGTATGGCTGCGGCGCTGATGCTGGGTGCATCTGCGGTGCAGCTTGGAACAAGGTTTATCGTGGCAAAAGAATCTACGGTCAATCAGCTGTATAAAGACAGAGTGCTGGCCGCAAAGGACATTGATTCGGTTGTGACAGGCAGGAAGAACGGCCATCCTATCCGTTCCCTGAGAAACCAGATGACAAGGCAATATCTGGAAATGGAAAAAAATGACGTGTCCTTTGAGGAGCTGGAGCATTTGACGCTTGGCGCGCTGCGCAGAGCCGTTGTTGAAGGCGATGTCAAGATGGGCACAGTCATGGCTGGCCAGATAGCCGGATTAATCAATAAGGAGCAGACATGCGAGGAGATTATCCGGGAGCTTATAGATGAAACGCGTGCGGTTTATGAAGAGCGCAGGAGCATTATCCAATAGGAAAATAAGCTTGAAAGTAAATTTTCAAACCGTTTATTAACAGTATCACGGAATAAGAATGGAGATCAAAATGGGGAAAAAGGCATTTATGTTCCCTGGGCAGGGAGCGCAGTATGCAGGCATGGGCAAAGATTTTTATGATGCTTTTGAGGAGAGCCGTGAAGCTTTTGATATTGCTGCCCAGGTGACAGGACTTGATCTTGCGGCGCTTGTTTTTGAGGAAGATGAGCGGCTGAATATTACAGAATATACGCAGATCGCATTATTCGCAACTGAATGCGCCATTTTGCGGACTGTGGAGAAAAAAGGCCTGCGCGCAGATGTCAATGTGGGACTTTCGCTGGGCGAATATGCGGCGCTCACGGCATCTGGGGTTATGGATTACCGTGACGCCTGCGGCATCGTAAGGAAGCGCGGCATTTATATGGAGCATGAAGTTCCGGCAGGAATCGGCACAATGGCAGCGGTTCTCGGACTTAATGCGGATACTGTTTCCGGCTGCGTCCGGGAAATGGCAGATGCCGGCAAAAAAGTCTATGTCGCAAACTATAACTGTCCGGGACAGATCGTTATATCCGGAGAAAAACAGGATGTGCTGGATGCCTTTGAACCTTTGAAACAGGCTGGCGCAAAGCGCGTGATGGAACTGAATGTGAGCGGGCCGTTTCACTCGGGCATGCTGGCCGGAGCAGGCAGAAAGCTCGCGGAGGAATTAGACAGGGTTGCCATACATGCTCCGGAGATGGCTAATGCCAATGCACAATACATAAATCAAGATGCGGATGCACAGGAAATACGCAGGCTGCTTGCAGAGCAGGTACACACATCGGTGATGTTTGAACAGTCAGTCAGGAATATGATTGCAGATGGCACAGATACATTTTATGAGATCGGGCCAGGGCATACTCTGACGGGGTTTGTGAAAAAAATCGCCAAAGATATGCAGCTTGCAGACAAAATAGTGACCATAAATATTGAAAAGGCAGAAGATTATGAAAAATTATGATGGAAACGAGCCAAGGCTGGCAGGCAAGACTGCATTGGTGACTGGCGCTGCGCGCGGAATTGGCAGGGGAATCGCATTAAAACTGGCTTCTATGGGGGCAAATGTCATTGTAAATTATTCAGGCAGCAGGGAGCAGGCGGACGAAACGCTTAAAATGGTTGAGCAGGCAGGCGCTGGCGGTGAAGCGTACCAGTGCGATGTATCTTCCTACGAGGCAGTCAAGGCTATGACAGATGACATCATAGCGCGATACGGCAGCCTTGATATCCTGATAAACAATGCAGGGATTACTAAAGACGGACTGATTATGAAAATGTCCGAGGAAGACTTTGACAGGGTTGTCGAGGTCAATCTTAAAGGAACATTTAACTGCATACGCCATGCGTCAAGGCAGATGCTGAAGCAGCGTTCGGGCAGGATCGTAAATATGTCCTCTGTTGTCGGCATCGCAGGCAATGCCGGGCAGGCTAATTATTCGGCTTCAAAGGCAGGCATTATCGGCATAACGAAGTCTATGGCAAAAGAGCTGGCATCCAGGGGGATTACGGTCAACGCGGTCGCGCCGGGGTACATTGATACGGACATGACAAGCGTGCTGCCGGAATCAGTCAAAGAAACAGTTATGAAAAATATTCCTCTCGGCCGGATGGGCAAGGTGGAGGATATAGCCAATATGGTAGGCTTTTTATGTTCCAGTGAGGCTTCTTACATTACCGGACAGGTTATTTCAGTAGATGGAGGAATGAATATATAATGAGAAGAGTAGCAGTAACCGGCATGGGTGCGATCACGCCTATAGGCAACAGCGTTGGGGAGTTCTGGCAGGGCATTCTTGAAAATAAAGTCGGAATCGGCAAAATTACGGCTTTTGACACTACAGGCTATAAGGCTGTTCTCGCAGCCGAGGTGAAAGATTTTGATCCAAAGGAATATATGGATTTTAAGGCGGCAAAGCGAATGGAAAAGTTTTGCCAGTTTGCAGTTGCGGCCGCCAGGGAGGCGCTTGAGTCTTCAGGCTTGGACATATCTCAGGAGGATGCATACCGCATCGGCACATCGATCGGCTGCGGCGTTGGAAGCCTTGATGTGATGGAGCGCGAACACAAAAAACTGCTTGAGAAAGGTCCTCTGAGGGTCAATCCGCTCCTTGTTCCGCTTATGATAACAAATATGGCAGCCGGCAATGTAGCGATTGCCTATGGATTAAAGGGCAAGAGCATCAATGTTGTTACGGCATGTGCAACCGGAACTAATTCCATTGGTGAGGCATACCGCTCAATACAGTGCGGTGAGCTTGATGCATGTCTGGCAGGCGGTACTGAGAGCAGCATAACGCCGCTGGGAATAAGCGGCTTTAGCGCGCTCAACGCACTGTCAACATCAGCAGATCCGGCAGCGGCATCTATTCCGTTTGACGCCAGAAGAGGCGGTTTTGTGATGGGCGAAGGAGCAGGCGTTGTTGTTCTTGAGGAGCTTGAACATGCAAGGAAGCGCGGCGCAAAAATCCTGGCAGAAGTTGTCGGATATGGATGTTCATCTGACGCCTACCATATCACATCGCCAGCAGAGGACGGAAGCGGCGCGGCGCGCGCAATGTCAAATGCAATGCAGGAAGCTGGCATATCTCCGGAAGAGGTGGATTACATCAACGCACATGGAACGAGCACGCATCACAATGACCTTTTTGAAACGCGCGCAATCAAGCTTGCGTTTGGCGATGCGGCAAAGAATGTCAAAATCAGTTCTACAAAATCAATGATAGGCCATCTTCTCGGTGCAGCAGGCGCCGTTGAGTTTATTACATGCGTTAAGTCAATTGAGGAGGGGTATATCCATCCGAATGTAGGATTGAAAGAGACAGAAGATGAGATGGATCTGAATTATGTCAGAGATAATGGGATCCGGTGCAGCGTAAATGTGGCATTGTCAAATTCGCTTGGCTTCGGCGGCCATAACGCAACGCTCGCAGTCAGGAAATATATGGAATAGCCGGAGGAAAATGCATGGAACTGGAACATATTTTGAAAATTATTGATGCGGTATCGAAAAGCAGCCTGACGAGCTTTTCGCTGGAAGACGGTGATGTAAAGCTGTCGCTGGGAGCGGAGAGGAACAGCGGCGCGGCCGTGGCTATACAGCCGCTGGCTGCCGCAGAAATATCGGGCATAGCAGTTAAGGCGCAGGAAACAGCAGGCGGTTATCAGGAAGATGCAGGAAACGTTTCAGGCAATATAGTATCTTCGCCTCTCGTGGGAATTTTCTACAGTGCGCCGTCACCTGATGATGAACCTTTCGTCCAGGTAGGCGATAAGGTCAAAAAAGGCCAGACGCTGGGAATCGTTGAGGCAATGAAGCTTATGAATGAGATAGAAAGCGAGTATGATGGAACTGTAAAACAGATTTTGATAGAAAATGAGCAGATGGTCGAGTATGGCCAGCCGATGTTTGTTATCGAGTAGACGGCTGGACAGCTCTGGGATTATGAAAGGTTGAGGAAAATGCTTACAACAAAGGAAATTATGGATATTATACCGCACAGGCATCCGTTTCTTTTAGTGGATACTATTGAGGAACTTGAACCAGGCGTGCGCGCGGTAGGCTATAAATGCGTAACGTATGATGAGCCGTATTTTACAGGACATTTTCCGCAGGAGCCTGTAATGCCGGGCGTGCTGCAAGTGGAGGCATGTGCGCAGGTCGGCGCGGCAGCTATCCTGTCAGTGCCGGAAAATAAAGGGAAAACGGCGTATTTTGGCGCTATCAACAATGCGCGTTTTAAGCGCAAGGTTGTCCCGGGCGATAAACTCAGAATGGAGTGCGAGATCATAAAGCAAAAAGGACCGTTAGGCATAGGCAAGGCTACAGCGACAGTAGACGGAGAAGTCGCGCTGACGGCGGAACTGACATTTATGATTGGCTGACGGTTGGGAGAAGGTATGTTTCAAAAAATTTTAATCGCTAACAGAGGTGAGATTGCTGTCCGTATCATCAGGGCATGCCGTGAGATGGGAATCAGGACGGTTGCGGTATATTCGGAGGCAGACAGAGATGCTCTTCACGCGCAGCTTGCCGATGAGGCCGTGTGCATCGGAAAAGCGCAGGCGTCCGACAGTTACCTTAACATGGAACGCATTTTGAGCGCAACAGTGGCATCTGGCGCGGATGCAGTTCATCCGGGGTTCGGTTTCCTTTCGGAGAACAGCAAATTTGCATCGCTTTGTGAAAAATGCAAAATTATGTTTATTGGGCCGCCTCCGGAGGTTATTGAAAAAATGGGCAATAAGTCCGAGGCAAGAAATACTATGGCTGCGGCAGGCGTTCCGGTCATACCCGGAACTAAACAGCCGGTGACGGATGCTGCGCAGGGGATGGCGCTTGCAGACGAAATCGGTTATCCGGTCATGGTAAAGGCCGCGCTTGGGGGAGGCGGCAAAGGCATGCGCGTTGTCAATGGCAGAGATGCTTTTGAGGCGAATTTCCAAAGCGCGCAGATGGAGGCAGTCAAGGGATTTGGTGACGGCACTATGTACATAGAAAAGTACATTGAGCATCCGAGGCATATTGAATTTCAGATCCTGGCGGATAATTATGGAAATGCCATTCACCTGGGCGAACGCGATTGTTCTATCCAGCGGCGGCATCAGAAGCTGATCGAGGAGTCGCCGTCAGCAGCGCTCAATGAAGATCTGCGCAGGCGCATGGGCGAGACGGCAGTTCGCGCAGCCAAAGCCTCCGGATACCGCAATGCAGGCACTATTGAATTTTTGCTTGACAGCCGGGGAAATTATTATTTTATGGAAATAAACACAAGGATTCAGGTGGAGCATGGCGTTACAGAGCTGGTAACGGGTTTGGATCTAATCAAGGAACAGATACGCATCGCGGCAGGCGAGCCGCTGGCTTACAAGCAGGAGGATATCTCTGTGCGGGGCCATGCCATGGAAGTGCGGATAAATGCAGAAGATGCGGAGAGAAACTTTGCGCCGTGTCCTGGAAAAATCGAGGCGATGCATCTGCCTGGCGGAAACGGCATACGTATTGACACGGCTGTTTATGGAGGATATACTATCCCTCCGTTTTATGACTCAATGATAATGAAAGTGATGGCATACAGCGGCAGCAGGGAAGAAACTATACAAAAAATGAGGAGCGCTCTTGGAGAGGTCGTGCTGGAAGGCCTGGTCACAAACCTGGATTTTCAGTATGGCATTCTGGAAAATGAGAGGTTTTTGTCAGGTGATATAGATACAGATTTTATCAGCAGCGAATATGGTATGTAAGTATAAGGAGCCGCAAATATGTATTTTAAAAATTTATTTAAAAAGGATACTGATGACAGCCGTTATGAAAATGCAGCGATCGCAAATGTGCCGGACGGCCTTTATATGAACTGCCCGGCGTGCCATGAGATCGTGCTGAGCGAGGATATTTATTTAAACCATCATATCTGTCCGAAATGCGGCAAATATCTGAAAATGGACGCCAGGGCGAGGCTTGAGATGGTAATAGACGCCGATACTTTTGAAGAGTGGGATACGGATATAGAAACAAGCAATCCATGTAATTTTGAGGGTTACGAGGAGAAGGTAAATAAGCTGAAAAAACTGACCGGACTTGACGAGGCGGTTGTCACGGGAACGGGCAGGATCGGCGGAATACAGGCTGTGATCGGCGTATGCGACACGCGGTTCCTTATGGGAAGCATGGGGCGCGTTGTGGGCGAGAAACTGACAAGGGCAATCGAGCGCGCAACGGTGGACAGCCTGCCGCTTGTGATTTTTACATGCTCGGGCGGCGCAAGGATGCAGGAAGGCATGTCATCGCTGATGCAGATGGCCAAAACGTCCGCGGCGCTAAAGCGCCATGATGCGGCAGGAAACCTTTATATTACGGTTCTGACAGATCCGACAACGGGCGGCGTGACGGCAAGCTTTGCAATGCTCGGCGACATAATTCTGGCTGAGCCGGGTGCGCTTGTAGGTTTTGCAGGCCCGCGCGTGATAAAACAGACAATAGGGCAGGAACTTCCTAAAGGCTTCCAGCGTGCGGAATTTTTGCTTGAGCACGGCTTTGCGGATGCGATCGTATCAAGAGATGAGCTTAAAGATACGCTGGCAAAATTGCTGAAGTTCCACCGCCGCCAGAAAAATTTTGACCGCGTGGAGTCGATGAAGCGCTACAGCAGTTACCTTGATGAAATTTATGCAAAAAAAATAGACATCGAGGAAGAAGAACGGCAGGCGCAGGATGCGCTTGATTCTAATGATTTTACGCCTTGGGAAAAGGTTCAGATCGCGCGCGGCAGCGAGCGTCCGAATGCGATGGATTACATTACCCACCTGACGAAGGGATTTTTTGAACTGCATGGCGACAGGCTGTACGGCGATGACCGCGCGCTTATCGGAGGCCTTGCAATGTTTGGCAAGCAGCCGGTAACGGTAATCGGGCAGGTCAAGGGCAAGACAACGCGGGAAAATATTGAGTGCAATTTTGGAATGCCGTACCCGGAAGGTTACAGGAAGGCGCTGCGGCTTATGAAGCAGGCCGAAAAGTTCAACCGGCCGGTTATCTGCCTTATCGACACGCCGGGCGCATACTGCGGAATCGGCGCTGAGGAACGCGGTCAGGGGGAGGCGATTGCGAAAAATCTTTTTGAGATGAGCAGCTTAAAAGTGCCGGTGCTGTCGATTGTCACAGGAGAGGGGGGCAGCGGCGGAGCGCTTGCGCTCGGCGTATCAAATGAAGTCTGGATGATGGAAAATGCTGTATATTCCGTGCTTTCTCCGGAAGGTTTTGCATCTATCCTCTGGAAGGATTCAGCAAAGGCGGAGGAAGCGGCAAATACGATGAAAATGACAGCCGATGCGCTTAAAGAGCAGGGCATTATTGACCGTGTGATACCGGAGCATCCTATCATACGCAAGGATAATATCAACCGGATAATGCTGTATATTAAGCGTAAAATGACAGGCTTTTTGACAGAATATATGTCAAAAAGCGCAGACGAGATAGTATCTCAGCGTTATGCGCGTTTCAGGGAAATGTAGAAAAAGCTTAAAATCAAGAGCAGGTCAGGGGCATTGCCCCTGATTTTTTTCACGGAAAGAAATCTGTTTGATTGGACAAAGCATATTGACAAACGGTTTGGGCATACTATATAATGATTTTATCAATCGCGCAAGATTTAATATTATAAAACAAAGGGAGGAATGACTATGTTTCATTATGATTACAAGACCGAAAATACCTGTTCACAGCTGATAAGCCTTGATCTGGAAGATAATATTGTACACAATGTAAGTTTTATGGGAGGCTGCAACGGCAATCTGAAAGCGATCCCGCGCCTTATTGAGGGATGGACTGTTGAGGAGATTGAGAATAAGCTGTCCGGAGTCATGTGCGGACGCAGGCAGACTTCCTGTGCAGATCAGCTCGCAAAAGCCGTGCGCGCGGCATATGAGGCTGAAAAGCAGGCATCATAAATATTTGCATTTACAACAGAGGTGGGTATGAAATATAGATCGGATCGGAACGGAGTCCAGATTTCCCAGCTGGGTTACGGCTGTATGCGCTTTAGCAAAAAAGGAAATTCAATCAATTATGAAAAGGCTGAGAAAGAAGTGCTTCTCGCCATAAAAAACGGCGTCAATTATTTTGATACTGCATATGTATATCCCGGCAGCGAGGAATGCCTCGGCAGGATACTTGATGAAAACAAATGCCGTGATAAGGTGTATATTGCCACAAAGCTGCCGCAGTATATAATACGGTCATCTGCGGCTATAGACAAGACGTTTAACGAGGAGCTTGTGCGCCTCCGCACCGAGTATATTGATTACTATCTGATGCATATGTTTACGGATTATGCTGAATGGGAGCATCTTAAAGAGCTTGGTATCGAAGAATGGATAGCCGCGCAGAAAGCGGCCGGGCGTATCCGTAATATCGGTTTTTCATACCACGGCGAAACAGAAATGTTTTTAAAGATACTTGATGCATATGACTGGGATTTCTGCCAGATCCAGTATAATTATCTGGACGAGCATACGCAGGCGGGAAGGCGCGGACTTCAGGCGGCTGCCGGGAAGGGGATACCGGTTATAATACAGGTCAAGCAGATTATACGCGAACGTGAGAAAGTAAGCTGTACAGGATGCAGGTATTGCATGCCGTGTCCGCATGGCGTTGATATTCCGGGTAATTTTTATTATTATAATCTGATGTATATGGAGAAAAAGTCATCGGCGCGCTTTGAGTTTGCCCAGAATATGGGACTGCGCAGGGAACCCGGGTTTGCATCTCAGTGCATCGGATGCGGCAAGTGCGAAAAGCACTGTCCGCAGCACATACCGATACGCGAGAAGCTGAAGGAAGCTGACAGCGCGCTCAGGCCTCTTCCGTATAAAGCTGGAATTTATGCCGCACGGAAAATAATAGTGAAATAGGCATTAGAAGGAGATAAGGACAATGGCGGATACATATGATATGCTTAAACTTAAAAATCAGCTCTGTTTTCCGCTTTATGCCTGTTCTAAGGAAATTGTAAAGGCATATAAGCCGTATCTTGACGAGCTTGATCTTACCTATACGCAGTATATTACCATGATGGTGATGTGGGAGCATAAGGTGCTGAGAGTGAAAGAGGTGGGCAAATATCTTTTTTTGGATTCCAGCACTTTAACGCCGCTGTTAAAGCGGCTTGAGGAAAAAGGCTATGTAAAGCGGCGCCGTTCCAGGGACGATGAGAGAGATCTTATCGTAACCATCACGGAAAGAGGCGAGGCGTTAAAAGAGAAAGCAGTTAAAGTGCAGAAAAAATTCAGCGCATGCATAAGCCTGGAACCGCAAAAGGCGCAGGATCTGTATGCGCTGCTTTATGAAATTATCGGCAAGCTGACGCAATAGCATAAAAAATAAATTTTCAATACTATAAATAGCGTCCTGTTATGCTTTTCGCGTTCTTCTTTATTTCTCCGGGTGTTCCGCATGCTACAATGCGTCCGCCGTGTATGCCGCC
The DNA here is from genome assembly GCA_947628875.1 of uncultured Lachnospira sp. GTDB lineage: Bacteria > Bacillota > Clostridia > Lachnospirales > Lachnospiraceae > Lachnospira. The sequence goes on along the minus strand of CANRBP010000007.1, from coordinate 13 downwards.
GCCCGGCCCCATG
>CANRBP010000006.1 GCA_947628875.1 uncultured Lachnospira sp. | reverse complement strand
AAAACCGAAATCCGTTTAATCAGCATAAACACTGGGGTTGTGGGTGTTTTTCACCCACCATTACCCCCGAAGAGCCAAAATTATTTTTACCAGCAGAGAACTTCATGACCCGTTTCCGTAACCAGCACCATTATTTCCCACTGCGCTGACGGCAGCCCGTCATCTGTATAAATTGTCCAGTTATTATTTTCGTCAATATATATTTTATCCGTACCCATATTTACCATCGGCTCAATCGTAAAAACCATGCCCGGCGCCATCAGCATGCCTGTTCCTTTTTTGATGACATAACTTACAAAAGGCGTTTCATGGAAGGCCAGGCCAATCCCATGGCCGCCTACATCGCGCACGACCTTGTAGCCATTAGCTCTTGCATGCATGTTGATCGCATTCGCCACATCGCCGAGATGCCCCCATGGTTTAACCTCCTCCAATCCTTTTTCAACGCACTCCTTTGCAGTTTTTACCAGCCTCCGCTTATCCTCAGGCACATTCCCGATGCAAAACATGCGTGACGAATCCGAATAATACCCTTTATAGTTAGTTGAACAGTCTACATTGACAATATCTCCGTCCTGAAGCCATATTTTCTTTGACGGTATCCCATGGCAAACCTGCTCATTAACAGACGTGCACACGCTCTTCGGGAAACCCTCATAATTAAGAGGCGCCGGTATTCCGCCCATCGCTTTAGTCTGCTCGTAAACCATCTTATCAATTTCTTCAGTCGCCATTCCCTCCCTGATATGCTCTGATACATAATCCAAAACTGCTATGTTAATTTTGCTGCTCTCCCTCAAGCCTGCAATCTGTTCTTCATTTTTTATGATATTCCTCGGCGGAACTTTATGGAATTTTTTGCGGTACATCTCTATTTTTCTGTCAAATTCCATATGGCAGCTGCCATATGTTTTTCCGCTGCCGCACCAGCAGTATCCATCTTCCTTTAACTTTTTCATAAACCTGTCCTGCTCCTTTCGCAAACTGCCGGCGCCCTTAAAAACCGGCGCAAAAAAAGACTGCCATATCCAGCGTTTCTATCAACGATCCACCGAACACAACAGTCTTTATAGAACCAATCACATATGTATGATCAATTGCGGAAAATGATGATCTCCGTCTTTTCCGTATAGCCAAGCTGATTCAAACGCTCCTGCATATCCTTGATGGCATTCTTATATACAAAGAATGCATCATATGTTTTTTGAAAATATTCTAATGCCATCTGCATATTTCCGGCATCTTTTGCTTTCCAGGATTCAGATGCCCACTTGTGGATGTCCATATGCGCCCGCTTTAATGCTGCAAACTCCGGACTTCCCGTGATTCCGCGGTCTGTCTGAGAACCCATCCAAAGTCCGAGCTTGCAGCTCTCCGGGTTATTAAGCTGAGTCAGCTTCAACTGCTCAAAACCGACTGCATTGTTATAAACACGCCACATCAGTATAAAGTGATCGATCTCAAATACCCTCAGCCAATCCTGCTGGGTGATCTCCGCAAAACCGCGCACCATGTCGCTGCGCGCCGTATCAATATAGCGGCCGATCTGATATTCATGAGTACCCTGTTCAAGACAGTCTTTTGAAAGCTCATCATAGCTCTCTGAAATATTGGCAACCTGACTGGTGAAACTTTTCGTAACGCTTGACTGCGTATCAATATCATCAAAAATCTTATCTACCTTCTCACGGATATGCTTCATCTGCTCCGCCATCTTTTCAATGTCCATCAAAGACTCTTCAACCTTTATGTTGCCCTCTTCCAGCTTCGCTGTAGTATCGTTCATGGACACGGCCAGAACTCCGATATCGCTCCTCAGCTCAGTAACATACCGCACAATATCCTCTGCGGATTCAGATGTATTGTTGGACAGCTGGCGCACCTGCTCTGCAACAACCGCAAAGCCTTTTCCGGCTTCGCCCGCCCTTGCTGCCTCGATTGACGCATTCAGCGCCAGCAGGTTGCTCTGGCTCGCCACCTGCTTCACAATATCAACGATCTCTCCAATCTTGTCAATTTTATCCTGAAATTCCTGTATCTCTGTATTTATCTTGCTTATCTTTTCAGAAGATTCATTGACGACCTTGATGCTCTCATTCATATTTTCCGTGCTGTTCTGCACGACCCTGAGCATGCTGTGCGTATTATCGCGTATATGCCCCATGCTTTCAGAAATGGTATTGATAGAGTTTTCCATATTCTGGCTGGCTATCTCCATCTCTGAGATAGACTGAGCCTGGGAATTGACCTGATCCAGCGTCTTTTTAACATAAGAATTATCACCAATGGAACCCATTGCATCATTCAAACGCATCACAAAATTATTGTTAGACTTCTTAAAAGCGTGAATCAATTCGTTCAGCTTCTGACCATATTCCGGATTTATAAATGCGGAGGTATCAATATCGCTGTACTGTCCCCCTATTACCCGATCCATTGCCTCCATCAAAAGCTGCATATCATTATTTGGCGGCATGCCAGCCGATTTCTTTTTCTTAAACATACCTCTTGTACCTCCTATGGCTTCGTTTGGGTGATTCTCTTACTGTTATTCCGCCGCATAAACAGCATTCATTATAACTTCTGAATATACGCTGGCATATATGCAGACTTCAATACCCTTATGCAACATACTTCTTTTAAACATATTGTAGCATAAAACCGTACTAATTGAAAACACTTATTTTATATTTTGCATATCATATATAAAAAATCAACTCTGGAGGCTTTATGCAGATCCGTTTTAAGCGTCTGGCTGCATTGCTCCTGTGCGCCCTGTTTGCTATTTCCGGGTGCATCGGCTGCGGCAGGCAGAAAACTGAAGACACTGTTAAAAAAATCACCTTAAATGAAGTTGCGCACTCAATCTTTTACGCGCCGCAATATGTTGCAATCGAAAACGGCTACTTTAAAGATGAAGGACTTGAACTGGAACTCGTGACCGGTTTCGGCGCAGATAAAGTTATGACCGCCCTTATAAGCGGCGATGCGGACATCGGCTTTATGGGTTCTGAATCATCTATCTATGTTTATGCCGAAGGTTCCTCAGACTATGCCGTCAATTTTGCCCAGCTGACGCAGCGTGCAGGCAATTTCCTGGTATCACGCACAGATATGCCTGACTTTAAGTGGAGCGACCTTAAAGGGAAAACTATTCTGGGCGGCAGAGCTGGCGGTATGCCTCAGATGCTCCTGGAATATATTTTAAAGAAAAACCATCTGGAAGCCGGCAAGGATCTTGAGATCGTGCAAAACATTGATTTCGGCTCAACCGCTGCCGCCTTCACCTCCGGCCTTGGCGATTTTACCGCCGAATTTGAACCGACGGCTACGCTTCTTGAAAATGAGGGTTCAGGCTATGTAGTTGCATCACTTGGCGTGGAGAGCGGCTATGTGCCTTATACCGCTTACTGTGCAAAGAAAAGCTATTTTGAGAAAAATCCTGACGTAATCAGCGCTTTCACAAATGCTATCCAGAAAGGCCTTAATTATGTCAATTCCCACTCAGCAGAAGAGATTGCGGAGGTGATCGCGCCTCAGTTTACTGACACTGACCTTGCGACCATAACCAAAATCGTTTCACGCTACAAGGAGCAGGATACCTGGAAAGGCGATACTGTCTTTTCAGAGGAAAGCTTCAACCTGCTTGTTGATATCCTGCGCGAAGCCGGAGAGTTGTCCAAAGACGTTTCTTATGAAGATCTTGTAGATACCTCCTATGCACAAAAAGCCGCAGAACAGTAAAAATTCCAGGGGACTGCCGCCTTTGCTACAGTCCCCTTTCCATTTGCTTTAACCTGCCGAACGTCCGTATCAGGAAAAACAGGCACAATATAAATGAACATATTTCCGCAATCGGAAACGCAAGCCAGACCGCATCAACCTTCCCGGTCATGGACAATAAATATGCCGTTGGCAGGATTACGACCAGCTGCCTCATCACAGATATAAAAAGGCTGTGGAGCGGATTGCCGATTGACTGAAAAACCGTACTGCTCACAATGCCAACGCCCGCAAACAGGAAACTTATGGATATAATGCGCAGCGCTGTCACTCCGATCGACATAACTGCATCGCTGGCGCTGAATATCATCAGCAGCTTATCCGGAACAGCCTGAAAAACAGCCAGTCCCAGTAATGTATACAATACGGCGCAGCTCATGCCAAGCTTCACCGTCTTGCGGATGCGGTCAAACTTCCTTGCGCCGAAATTATACGACAAAATAGGCACAAGCCCATTGTTTAAGCCAAACACAGGCATAAATATAAAACTGTTCAGCTTGAAATAAACACCGAACACGGTTATTGCATCTTCAGAGAAGCGTTTAAGTATCAGATTCATGCCCACAGTCAGCACTGATGTAATGGACGCCATTATAATCGATGGCACGCCTATCGCATAAATCTTCTTTATATCCTTAATCTGCGGTTTAAAAACGCAGCGCACATCAAGCTTTATCTCTTTGTTCACCCTGATATTAAAGAAAAATGCCAGCAGGCAGGCAACAACCTGGCCAGCCACAGTTGCTGCGGCCGCACCCGCAACGCCCATCTCCGGCATCCCGAAGTATCCGAAGATTAAAATCGGATCAAGGATTAAGTTGATTATCGCGCCTGTCCCCTGCGTGATCATGGAGTAAAACGTCTTGCCCGTAGCCTGCAGAAGCCTTTCTCCGGCTATCTCCCCAAACACGCCAAAACCGCAGATAGTTATAATAGACAGATACTGCTCTCCATAACTGATAACCTGCTGGATATCCGACTGCATTTTATAGTATGGCATTATCAATGTCAGGCCGATTACTGCAAAAACAATATAGCTGCATATCGACAGGAATATGCCTGTATTTGCCACCCTGTTTGCTGCCTCTGTCTTTCTCTCCCCTAAATGCCTTGAAAGCATGGCATTTATGCCGACGCCTGTTCCTGTCGCTACAGCGATCATTAAATTCTGGATAGGAAATGCGATAGATACGGCCTCTAACGCATCAGGACTGTATCTGCCCACAAATGCGCTGTCCACTATATTATATAATGCCTGCACCAGCATGGAAATTACCATTGGCACCGCCATATTGAATACGAGCTTTGGTATCGGCATGACACCCATTTTATTTTCCTGAACTGTTTTTTCCTCCATCGCTTAATGACCTCCTTTGAACAGCGACATATTAATCCTGTTGTGAAAATTCCTGTTATGAGCAGCATACCAGGCAATCCATTTATTGACTGCAACGCACAGTATTAAAAATACCGGAACTGCCGCTGCAATGCCGGCAGCAGCCAGCATCATCTGTCCAGCCGCCAGAGGATACAGCGCAAACAGCCTGCCCAATACCAGTATGCTGAACACGATTCCGCACATCATACTGATGCAGACAGCCGCGCGCATATAATTAAACGGCATACATACCCTAAACAGCGCCATCAAGCCGACCGCAAGCATTATATAAGTTATAATTGTTGAAAGCTGTTCATGCGGAATGCCCAAAAACCTTCCCAATATTGAGAAAGCGGCCATCACGATAAAGTCTGTCAGCGCAGGCGGCAGCGCCCTCAGTATAACATTTGTCAGAAAATGCCCGCGAATCATATCACGGTTCGGCTGAAGCGCAAGAAAGAAAGCCGGCGCACCAATCGTAAATGCTCCAAGCAGAGAAAGCTGAGTCGGATATATCGGATAGCGCGCAGCCGCGATCAGCGCAAAAAATGTCGTCAGCATGGAAAATATAGTTTTTACCAAAAACAGTGAGGCCGAACGCTGGATATTATTGACGACACGCCTGCCCTCGAGCACTACGGACGGCATGCATGAAAAATCAGAATCAAGCAGGACGATCTGAGCTGCATTTTCGGCCGCATCGCTGCCTGATGCCATCGCCACGCTGCAATCTGCGCATTTCAGCGCCAGCACGTCATTCACGCCGTCCCCTGTCATGGCAACTACCTTTCCTTCCTTTTGCAGCGCCTGTATGATTTTTTTCTTCTGCTGCGGCTGCACCCTCCCGAAAACCGTATGGGAACATACAGCCTCCTGGATCTGCGCGTCCGTCTGAAGGCTTGACGCATCAAGATAATTGCACGCGCCCTCTATTCCGGCCTGCTGTGCAACATAAGACGCTGTTGCCGGATTATCGCCAGAAATTACTTTTATTTCAACGCCCTGTCTTGCAAAATATGCAAATGTATCCCTTGCCTCTCTCCTGACCGGATTTGACAAAACCACAAGCGCAAGCGGCGTAACCGGCATTTTCAGCGGCTTTCCGCCAGGATTTTCAGGATAAGAGCCAAACACTAAAACCCTGCTTCCCGTACCGGCGATTTCCTCCACCTGCTCCCGGAAGTCCTCATAAGAAGAAAGCAGCACCCTCTCAGGCGCGCCCAAAATATATGCGCCATCTTCAAAAATTGCTCCGCTGTATTTTGTCTCTGATGAAAATGGAAATACCTGCAGAGCCGTACCTGCGGCGCTTTCCTGAAAATACTCCTTTATTGCCTGCATGGTCGCATTATCGGCCTCCATACAGCGCGCCAGCCTTCCGATAAGCCTGCCGGACGCAGTGCGTGCGCTTTCCTCAGACGGGCAGATATCAATAACCTTCTGGACTGACATTTTATTTTCAGTAATAGTCCCAGTCTTGTCCACACAGAGCACATTCACGCGAGCAAGCGTCTCCACGCATGCCATCTCGTGGACAAGCACATTTTTCCTGCCAAGCCTCATAACGCTGACCACAAGCGCAACGCTCGCGAGAAGATACAAGCCTTCCGGTATCATGCCTACAAGAGCGGCTATCATAGATACCACGCTCTGCTGAACAGTATGGCCAAGCCTGAAATAAGACTGGATAAACATAAGGATTCCTATCGGTATTATCAGCACGCCGATGAGCTTGACCAGGCTGTCAAGCGAGCGCATCATTTCCGTCTGCTGCTTCTTGCGCGAGGCTTTTGCCTCCATGGCAAGCTTTGACGCATATGAAGAAAGGCCAACATGCTCAAGCACCGCTTTGCAGCTGCCCGACACCACGAAGCTCCCGGACAGCAGTGCGTCACCCTCCCCGCGGACTATTTCATCTGCCTCTCCGGTAACTAACGCCTCATTGACGCGAACCTGCCCTTCCAGAATCAGCGCATCTGCACATATCTGGTTTCCTCCCTCAAAAATGCAGACATCACCCTGAACAAGCTCCTCCGAGCAAACGCTCACGCGGATTCCGTCACGGATCGTTTCCGTATGAGGCGCATTAAGCAGCGTCAGTTTATCCAGCACGCGCTTTGAGCGTATTTCCTGAATGATCCCTATCATAGTATTGCATACGATGATAGGCAGGAATGTCATATTTATGTATGAATGAACCAATATCAGCATTCCTGCAAATACTGCAAATATTAAATTAAAATACGTAAACACATTTCCAGCAATAATCTGTCCAATGGTCTTGGACTGGTTTTTCACGGCTTCATTGGCAAGTCCCGCCTTTTTGCGCCTTATAACCTCCTGCTGCGTCAATCCTGTGTCTTTATCAGTCATCACTATATTGTATCTCCCTGCCTGCAACCCGGAACGTATAATACATTATCGCTGAGAAAACAATTATTTTAATTGCAAATGAAACCGCAATCTGCACGCCTGATGACGGATCATAAAGCTGGAAACACATTGCGTTCACATAATACATGCCTGTTGAGATGCCATACCAGTATTTAGGCAGATCGCCCTTAATCGCGCCAAATGTAACCACCGTCAAAGCCATGCATGCCAGCATGTCAAAAACCGCATTCATTCCCATCAGCAGCCATAATATAGCCGGCGCGACAAATAACGTAGAAATGGAATTGTATGTACTCTCCATCTCATCAGCTGCCATTGTCTCCAAAGCCGCCTTTAATCCGTCTCCCTCTATGGCAATGCACCAAACATAATAAGAAAAAGCCGTCATAGCATAAAGCACGCTGTCACCAAGGCTCAGTCCAAGTCCGGCCATATAGACGTCCGATTTGCGCTCAAAACGCCCAACAAGCATCTTGCCGACCATGTACCGCGCAGCCAAAAATGCCGCGCTTGCTACAAGATAATATATTATCGTATAATTAACCGGCGCATAAGTAAATGTCTGGTCAATGCTTGGAACCATCGCAAGCGCCGACATTATCAGGTTGGTAAATATAAACACAAAGAAAATATAGCTCAGCGTCCCCAAAAGAAACGGCATCGGGCTTGCTTTCCAGCGCTTTATGATGACAATCACAGCTACTATCAGTACAGAAAGCAGCAGAATGCCGCCCGCTGAAATCATCATAGCCGCCCCGTCCGGCAGAGTCTGCGTATAATCAATTTCTTCCATAAAAATCTCCATTTCCGCGCATAAATATAATTTACGGCTTCCCTTTATAAGCAGAAACAGCCGCACACAGGCGGCTGCTTCACTTATAATCTTGATTGTGCAACAATATATCTTTTCAATAACTATCGTATAATTTATTTAAAAAGGCACACTGTAAAACATTCTGATTATAATTTTGTTACGTTCGTAGCCTGTGGTCCCTTGGCGCCGTTTGTCACATCAAACTCAACCTGCGCGCCTTCCTCCAGCGACTTAAAGCCTTCCATGTTCAAGCCTGAATAATGGACAAAAACATCATTCCCATTCTCGTCACTGATAAATCCGTAACCTTTTTGATTGCTAAACCATTTTACTGTACCTTTCATTTGAAGTACCTCCAATTAAATATATGACGGCTGTACCAGATACCAATACATCTGTACTATATATCTGCTCAGCGCCGTATCTATCTTACCATCAGGGATTAATATTGTCAACCGCCTTCGATAGTTTCCGTATCATAAAGAGTGACCCGGCTCAATTCAATCTTATCAGAACCGCGCTGTACGACCGCAACCACATCGCCCGGCTCTAAACTGACATCTTTGACGCGCAGCAGGTTTTCATTAATTATTTCAGTCTCACAGGCCTTATCATTGATGAAGACCACACTGAAATCATTAAACCTTCCGCCCTCCACGCATACATAATCTTTATAGTTGTACGCTTCTGATACCAGGATTTCCTCCGTGCCCATCTTTAAGCTGGTCGGCTTGTATGGCACCTGCCCATTATATATTTCCTGTTCGCCGTAAAGAATGTCATACTCCATCAGTTTCAGGCCTTTCAGGTAATCGTCTGCATCGCTCTGCTGCTGGTGGTATTTGGTGATATAACCCTCCGAAATGCCAAGTTTTCCCAGAACATATGCGGATAACTGGAAACTTTCCATATCTTTTTTTTCGACAGGCAGGTCAAAATTGCTCCAGATTACATACTGCGTCTGGTATATGTCACCATTAAACAGCATTTCATCTGTAAAGTCAAATCCCGGAAGATGGTCTCCGTACATTACAAGGACAGTGTCTTCATCACGCGCGTCAAGCATCTGCGTAAGCTCCCCGATAAAATTATCCATTTCATGGATCTGGTTTACATAGTACGTAAAAGCATCACCGCCGATTCCTTCAGCCTCTGCCGTCATCTGTATAACCGGTTCATACCCCTCCGGCATCTGTTCCGGATAATCTCCGTGCCCCTGTACGGATATAGTGTATATATAATCCTTTTCTTCCGTAGAATCAAGGATTTTTTCAATCTCCCCGGTCAAAATCTTATCTTTTGCCCATCCTATCGGCGTATACTCAATGTCATACATATATTCGACAGATGTAAAGGCGTCATAACCCAAATGGGAAAATACCTTGTTCCTGTTATAAAAAGTTCCGTCATTGTTGTGCAGCGCATGAGTATGGTAGCCAAGGCTTTTAAGGTTATATGCCGCAGATTCGCATACCTTTGACTGCATTACCGTCTTGTACGGATATTCGCCCGGCCCAAAATCATCCAGGTTTATGCCTGTCTGCACTTCAAATTCCGTATTGGCAGTGCCTGCGCCAAAGCATGGAACAGACAAAAAACCGCTGCTGAAAGCCGACTCAAGGCTGTGGAAATGCGGCAGAGGATCCTCTGAAAATTCAGCTCCCTTCACCAGTGTCGGATCAAAAAAAGATTCCAGCTGAACAAAAATAATATTCGGCGTTTTCTGTTCATTATCTGTCTCTTCTTTGCTGTCAACCTCCTCTTTCATCTGTTCGATCAATTCAGTTGAATATCCGCCCGGCTTATCGATGCCGCGCTCAACGACACTGCATGAAAAGCAGTATGCAAAGCCATACTGCTGGTATGCATCTGCAAGGTTGCCAAAATAATTGCTTATAATGCCGGACAGCATGAAGATTGCCGTTGCAGCAGCCAAAACCGCCCCGACCGCAGCCGTCTTTATGGCTCCATGCAGATAATTGACTGCTTCCTTCTGCTTAGGCGCCTTTAACCAGAGCAGTACCAGCAGCACAATCCCGGCAGCTGCACCGGCAGCCGTCAAAATAATCTGAAAAGTGCTCAGATAAACCGGAATTACTTTGATTGCATCGCTCAGCAGGTAAATATCCATCGCCGTAAACGGAGTCTTCCTCGAATAAAGCACTGCAAAATTAATGCCTGCCAGCAGAATCCAAAAAGCCGATACCGCGCTTACGGCAAAAATCTTGCGCCTTGTAAAAAGCGCGAGGCACATTGTCAGCATCAGTATTAAAACATTGTAGAAAAACACTAACGGGTTTAAAACCGGTGCAAGCAGTCCGGTCAGGCTTCTTGTGTTCAGCGTCTCTATCACCATGTCCAATATGGCCGAATACACAAACAAGCGCAGGACATCCCACTGCCAGCAACGGCGCGCAAAGTCCTTTATTTTTCCCATTGATTTCCTCCATACTGCCGCTGCATATGCAGATGCAGCACATTTGCATTTATTGCTTTTCTTTTTCAGCCTTTATCTTTTCCACCAGTTCTCTTTCTTTATCCTTAACTTTAGAGGAAGCGGAACGCGAGCCAATTACCATGTATGCATACCTCTGCGCATTATCCAAGTCGCCGCAGCTGTAAGCGAGCACCGACATCAGGTAATTGAGCGTCATCTCATCCATGCCGCATATAGGCGGATATTCCTTAGACAAAGCCTCCGTAAAGCCTTCATAGGCTTCCTTCTTATACTTTTCCTCGCCCTGCCTGCATGATTCGCGATGAAGCACATCGCTTATTTCGGTGGCGTCTTCCATTTCTTCTGCCGCTCCCCTGTAAAGCCACGACAGTTTAAGGCACAGATACGACTGCTCGCTGAGCTTTGCCGGTTTTGTCATTGCTGTCATGAGCGCCATTTTATAGCGCTGAATGGCCGTCTCATACGTATATGTATCGTCCTTGCACTCCGCTTCATGGTAGTTTGCGCCAATCTTCTCTCGTATATTCTGGCGCTGCTTTGTCGTTACATTGCTAAATTCCCGCGCCACAGACGCATAACCGCAATGAGGGCATAAAAGCACATCATATTTTATAGTATCAATCCCTGAGTAGCGCGGCCGCAAGTCATCATCTGTACCCAAAAAACGCGCCTTGCCTGTTTTTACCTGCTTTGCAGTAAACTGTTTGTCGCATACTGCACATACATATTTTTTGTCAAAAATCAGTGTGCTTTCTTTTCCATCTCCGCTTTTTTCCATTATAACATCCCTTCTTTGATATTGCCTTATGGCAATTGCTTTGTTACTGCTCTGCTGGTTTTGCCTTATTTAGCTTAAACGAACTTTTTAAAGATACGATTCTGTTAAATACAGGCTTTCCCGGTTCAGAATTTTTTGTGTCAACACAGAAATAACCGTTCCGCACAAATTGGAACCGCTCCCCGCTCTTTGCTCCAGCCAGCTCCGGTTCCACATAGCAGGCCGTCTGTATTTTCAGGGAATCCGGATTGATGTTCATCGAGCCGTCTTCCTCGTTATACACTCCTTTTTCTTCATCAATGATATTCTCATAAATGCGAGCCTCAACCGGAACTCCCTCCGTTGCGGATACCCAGTGTATTGTGCCCTTGACCTTGCGCCCCTCAAAATTGCCGCCGCGCGTCTCCGGATCATATGTGCAATGTATAACTGTCACTTTGCCGCTGCTGTCCTTCTCATAGCTGACACATGTGACAAAATAAGCGTTCATCAGCCGCACCTCGTTGCCCGGGAACAGCCTGAAATATTTTTTAGGAGGCTCCTCCATAAAATCCTCGCGCTCAATATACAGTTCTCTCGTAAACGGCACCTTTCTCGTGCCAAGCTCCGGATTTTCCTGATTGTTCGGCACTTCCATGTACTCAATCTTATCTTCCGGATAATTGTCGATAACAACCCTGACCGGATCTAAAACAGCCATCATGCGCCTTGCCTTCAGCTTCAGATCTTCACGTATGCAATATTCCAGCATAGAATACTCAACAGCGCCCTGGCTCTTTGTAACGCCCACCAGTTCCACAAACATCCGTATGGACTCCGGCGTAAAGCCGCGCCTCCTGAGCGCCGCGATCGACACCAGCCGCGGATCGTCCCAGCCGTCTACAATGCCGTCCTCAACCAGCTTTTTAATATAACGCTTGCCTGTAACGACATTGTTTAAATATAGCTTTGCAAATTCAATCTGCCTTGGAGGATTCTCAAATCCAACTTCACGCACTACCCAGTCATACAAAGGCCTGTGATCTTCAAATTCGAGCGTGCAGATGGAATGCGACACGCCTTCAATCGCATCCTCGATCGGATGCGCAAAATCATACATCGGATAAATGCACCATGTATCTCCGGTGCGGTGGTGAGTCATATGCGCAACCCTGTATATGACCGGATCCCTCATGTTCATGTTAGGCGATGCCATATCTATCTTTGCGCGCAGCACCTTCTCTCCATCAGCATACTTGCCGTTTTTCATATTTTCAAACAGTTCAAGATTTTCCTCAACTGAGCGTTCCCTGTACGGACTATCCCTGCCCGGCTCCTTTAATGTGCCGCGGTACTCCCGGATCTGTTCCGGCGTCAGATCGCATACATAGGCTTTGCTTTTCCGTATCAGCTTCACAGCAGCCTCATACATCTGCTCGAAATACCCCGAAGCAAAAAGGACTTCTCCGTTCCACTTCGCGCCCAGCCAGGCAACATCTTCAATTATCGAATCAACAAATTCTTCTTTTTCCTTTGTCGGGTTCGTGTCATCAAACCGCATATTGAACTGTCCTCCATATTCCTGCGCCAGTCCATAATTCAGCAAAATAGACTTTGCATGCCCAATATGCAGATAACCGTTCGGTTCAGGCGGAAAACGTGTAACAACCTTGCGGCAGTGTCCTTCCTCAATATCTTTGTCAATCATCTGCTCAATGAAATTTTTGGTTACAGCTTCATTTTCCATTAGTATTTCCTCCTACTCCCACTCTCCCAAACATTATTACGCTTAAAACTAAGTATACCCAATTTAAACAAATCTTTCAATCATTGTTTTTCTTGAGTTTCTGCATTTTGTATTTTGTCTGAGGCAAATGCACGCATCAGCATGCCCATTTGCCTCAGACAAAATACAAAATGCAGGCACTCAAACCGTTTTATCATCTGGCAATATATAACTGAATTATTTGTACTGTTTTACAAATACTATCAATGCATTGGCACATAAGGAGGTGAGATAAATGGACAATTATACATCGAACGGTTCAGGCATGGAGTCTGATACATTCGGCTTTGTTCCGCCAAACATGATGTATGCGCCAGGCAGCAAGGATTCCTTTTCCTCCAAGGAGGAGATGGAGCGCTATTTTTATCATCTTGAACATGATAACGAATTTCATATCAAAGATGAGCCGCCTGCGGACAAGTTCCTCTAAAACCGGCAGGACTGCCGTTTATCTGCTTACAGCCTCCAGCATTTCCTGCAGCTCCTCAACAGAAAATGTATAGCGGCTGTTGCAGAAATGGCAGTTTACCTCTATCGGCTCCCTGTCGTTTATCATATTCTGCAGTTCGCCTGCCCCAAGGCTCATGACAGCCTTTGCGACACGCTGTTTTGAACAGTTGCATGTAAACTGCGTGCCCATTGTGTCTAATATCTCAAGTTCCATGCCGTCAAGGATCTCTCTCAGCATATCCTCCGGCGTCATGCCGCTTTTAAGCATTTCCGTCACTGACTGTATCTCATGCACGCGCGCCTCTATAGTTTCAGCCATATCGTCCGGCGCTCCCGGCATCAGCTGTATGATAAATCCGCCTGCGCATTCTACAGTATTGTCTTTATTCATACGCACGCCAAGCCCGACAGAGGACGGCACCTGCTCGCTCATTGCAAAATAATACGTAAGATCATCTGCTATCTCGCTTGTTATCAAAATCGTATCGCCTACATAAGGCTCTTTCAGGCCTGTATCTTTAATAACGCTTATAACGCCGATGCCAAGCGCCCCGGCTATATCCAGCTTGCCGTCCTTCAATGGCAGCATTACCTCAGGATGCGCGGCAAAACCCTTGACATTTCCTTTTGCATCGGCAGTCACAGTCATGCTTCCGATCGGACCATTGCCCTTTATCTGTATTGTAACAAGATCCGTGTCATTTTTCATCATAACGCCCATCATTGCTCCGCCGGTCAAAAGCCTGCCGAGCGCAACCGTTGCGATTGGACTTGAATTGTGGCACTGCCTGGCTTTTTCCACCGATTCGCTTGTAACTGCGGCAAATGCGCGTACCTGCCCGCCGGCTGCCAGTGCCCTTACTATATAATCACCCATTTTTTCCTCCATTCCTGCGCACGCGTTTCCTTAACTTAACTTTTCCCTTTTTCCTCAAAATATAATACACCCTCTCGCTGTCCGGACGAGGCGCATTCACCGTGAGCGCATCATACGCCGCCACGACTGAAAGTCCGGCTGCTGATGCGGCCGCACGTACTTCGTCATTTGTAAAGCCATGCTGCCAGTGCTGCTCCTCAAACCTGTCAAAAGCGCCGTCCTCACGCTGCACAAACACCGCAAGCTCGTACAGGTTGTTGCGCGTCCGCCTGTCGTAGCTGTTTTCCCATATAAAAGCGGAATCGTCCCTGTTCTGCGCATAAGTATTATTTGCAAGAATATCCTTGAAAAAATAAACCGTCTTTAAGTCAAAAATGAAGAATCCGCCCCTTTTTAACCCATGGTTTGCGCACTTAAATACTCTTGCCAGATCCGCTGTATTTGTAATATAATTCATCGAATCCCCAATGCTTACCATTGCATCTGCCTGATGCAAAAGCCGGAACCGGCGCATATCCTGCCTGCTGTATAATATTTTCTGTCCGGCCTCATAAGTCTTGTCTGCGGCTATCGACAGCATGTCTGGCGACTGGTCTATGCCTACGCAGGCATAACCTTCGTGAGCCAGCATACGTGTCACCGTGCCGGTTCCGCAGCCGATATCGGCTACTGACGCGCCTGCGCTAACGCCGCACTTTTTCAGCAGCCGTATAAGATATGCGCCCCACTCGTCATAAGGGATATTATCCATATATTCATCGTAAACATGAGCAAATGCTGTATATGGCTGCATCATATCCGTCTCTCCCCTGCCTTTCGCTTGAATTTAACCAAATTTTGCAATATACTTAAAACAGCAGGCGCAGCTGGGACAATTTCCGCTCCGCGCGCCGCATCCACAAAGTACATGGAGGTTTTTATGAATATTTTCATGCGGCATGCCCGAACAAAAAATGAGGCACGCAACCCCTACAGTTTTATATTGCTTGTTTCCGTAATCCTTACAGTCTTTTGTTTTGCCGTCTGCATCAGGCTGTCGTATTTTGCAAGCCTTTCGCCTGCCGGATTTAACGCCGGAGATAATATTTCAGCCTTATATAACGATGGCGTGCGCTACGTAAACTGCAAGTCAGGCACGCTGTATTATACCGGCTACGACTATACCAGCCGCGGCAAAGTGCAGGCTCATTACTATTATTCCCTTATTGATGATTCCTGCACGATTTATCTTATTTCAAACAGTTTTATTAAAGACAGCGCAAATCCGCCGCTGACGCTGGACAGCATGTCATTTACGGCAGCGCTCAGAAAAAATGATTCCAACCTGCATCCGCTGCTGGAATATATGGCTTCTGACATGAACTGGAACTATGACGGCCTTGCCCGTCACACATGCCCTGTCATTATAAGCACTTACCATTACCACCCGGTTATTATGCTGCTCATCGGCTGCCTGACTGCCGGGAGCTTCCTGTGTTTTCTTGGTTTTTGCATTGCCGCCCTGTTTTACAGGCTCAAAAACCGGCACGCAGGCAGCAGCAGCGTGCGCTGATACCATCAGGCAGGATTTTCTGCGCTTTTATCGTAAAAAATCAGCGAAAGCACACATAAAGTATCCTTCCGCTGTTTTTATACTGCAAACTGTTTATACTTATGCATTTTTACCGCAGCACTGCTTGTATTTTTTGCCGCTGCCGCACGGGCACGGATCGTTCCTGCCTATTTTTTTTCCTTTTATTATCGTCCCTGACATCTTCTGCTTTTTATACAGCTGCTTCCTGGTCTCCTCGTCAAGCAGCGCATCCCACTGCGGAAGGCCGTACAGCCAGTCTGCCTTGGCCGCTACCATATTATAATAAAGCTTTTCCTTATCATAATCCAGGCTGACCGTTGTATCTTCTGTCATTGTCTCGATCGGGTTTGGCTCTTTCAGGCTGTCGTTAATGCCATCTAAAAAGCCTGTCATCATAAGCAGTTCTACATGGAACTTGTCTGCAAGCTCCTGCACCGTACCCGTCACAGGCTGATCAGGCGTTTGAAGTATCTGTTCATAGATTCCCTTTTCCTGCGCAAAATAGTTATCCCAAAATGCTGCTGCCTGACGCTGATTCATCTCTGTCTCGTATGCCAGTTTTCTCCAGGTTTCCAGTAAAGCCATTGTCTTTTATCCTCTCAATCTTTATTATTTCTAAAAATTATATATGCAAAAGCGTATAACAGGACTTTTCTGTTTTTATATCGGACGCCTGTTTCAGATTCTTAACCCCAAATAATCTTTAGCTTATTTTGCTTGGGTTTCCGCATTTTGTATTTTGTCTGTGCCAAATGGGCATGCTGCTGCGGCAGCATTGCCATTGTGCAAATAAATTACATTCGGAAAACTTGTTTTCCAGATGTAATTTTTTGCACAATCACCACATCGCATTCTGCGATGTGGCCTTTTGGAACAGACAAAATACAAAATGCGGAAACTCAAATTCTTTGGGTATTTCAATTTTCAGGAAAGCATTATATAATCATATAACAGCTATGATGAATATTATGCCTGCCGCTGCGGCGGCGGAAATGGAGTACCCATGAAAAAAGCAAAACAGATACTTGCACTCACAGCAGTCGTCCTTTGGGGCATCCTGCTTGCCGCGACTCTCGCGTGCGCCCTGATACAGACAGAAACAGCCAGAACTCTGTTTAAAGGCCTGATTCTGACCGATATCGGCCTTCCTGTCGTTATTTACGCCATGATGCTGGTTTACAAGTATCTGACCAGGCGCAGTTAATACTGTATCTTATATAACAATTTAACATCTCGGCTGATTCCGGCTGGCTATTGCCTTTTTAATCACGCATCTGCATGATTTTGACGGTTGCGCTTGTTCCAAGGCGTTCTGCGCCTGCATCTATCATTGCCTCCGCTGTATTGTAATCGCGTATTCCTCCTGCGGCTTTGATTTTTGCGCGGCCGTCAGCCGTTTTGTAAAGCAGAGCAACATCTCTGAGCGTGGCGCCGCCTTCCCCAAATCCCGTAGATGTTTTTACAAAATCTGCTCCGGCCTCTACTGCCAGCTCGCATGCCTTTATTTTTTCTTCGTCTGTGAGCAGGCATGCTTCAATGATCGCTTTAAGCACTTTTCCCTCGCATTTTGAGCGCACTGCCTGTATGTCTTCTTTTACACGGTCATAATCTTTATCTTTAAGCGCTCCGATATCAATAACCATGTCAATTTCGTCAGCTCCGGCCTCTATTGCTTTTTGCGCTTCAAATGCTTTTACCTCGCTGCCGCAGGCGCCAAGCGGAAAACCTACCGTCACGCAGACAGCAATGTCCGTGCCCTGCAGCTGTTCCTTTGCCAGCGCTGCATAGCGGCCGTTAACGCAAACGGACGCAAACCCATATTGCTTTGCCTCTTCGCATGCCTTACAGATGTCCTGCGCAACGGCTTCAGGCTTTAAAACAGTATGATCAAAATATTTTTCAAATTTCATAGCAAACTCCATTTCTATCAAGCAAAAATACACCAATAAACCGTTAAACCGCTATTTCGTGAAACTGCTCTCCCTGTGTATGATCTCATGCCTGCCCGGTCCGTTTGATACCATTGTAATCGGCGCCTCGATCTCCTGCTCGATCGCCTCTATGTAATTGCGGCAATTTTCCGGCAGATCTTCGTATTTTGTTATGCCGCGTATATCGCACTTCCACCCCGGAAATGTCCTGAGTACCGGCTTTGCCTTCTCAAGAAGAGAAGTTGTCGGGAAGTCTCTCGTCACCTGTCCGTCTATCTCATAACCTACGCACACAGGTATCTCATCAAGGTATCCAAGCACATCGATAACTGTCAGCGCAACCTCTGTAGTACCCTGCATCCGCACGCCATAACGCGTGGCCACTGCATCGAACCAGCCCATCCTGCGAGGGCGTCCTGTCGTTGCGCCGTACTCTCCGCCATCACCGCCGCGTTTTCTGAGTTCATCAGCTTCATCGCCAAAAATCTCGCTTACAAACGCACCAGCGCCTACCGCCGATGAGTATGCCTTGACGACTGTTACCACATCCTGGATCGCGCCTGCCGGAATGCCTGCGCCTATCGCGCCATATGGCGCCAGCGTAGATGATGACGTCACCATCGGATAAATACCGTGATCCGGGTCTTTAAGCGACCCGAGCTGGCCTTCAAGCAGTATCCTCTTGCCTTCCTTTAAGGCTTTGTGAAGAAATGCTGACGTATCTGTCACATACGGCGCCACCATATCTTTGTACTGCATAAGCGTCTCAAAAACTTCATCTTCATTTAACAGCGGCTTGTGGTACAAATGCTCCAGCATGACATTTTTCAGCAGTACGACATTCTGTATCTTGTCACGCAGAACTTTCTCATCGCCGAAAAGCTCGCTTACCTGGAAGCCTATCTTTGCATATTTATCTGAATAAAAAGGTGCAATGCCGGACTTTGTTGAACCAAATGACTTGCCTGCCAGCCTTGCCTCCTCATAAGTATCAAAATCCACATGGTAAGGCATAAGTATCTGTGCCCTGTCTGATACAAGTATTTTAGGCATCGGCACATTTCTGTCTGTCAGCGACTTCAGCTCATTGATCAGGTACGGTATATTGAGCGCAACACCATTGCCTATCACGCTGGTTGTATGATCATAGAAAACGCCTGATGGCAGCAAATGAAGCGCGAATTTTCCATAATCATTGATAATGGTATGCCCCGCATTGCTTCCTCCCTGGAATCTTACGATAATGTCTGATTCTTCGGCAAGCATGTCTGTAATCTTTCCCTTGCCCTCGTCACCCCAGTTAGCGCCAACAATAGCTTTTACCATAGTTTCCTCCATTCTGCTGTCCTTGCGGCCAGCCTGCGAGGCCGATCCCCCTGGCCTCATTTTAATATAATACCTGATGCCGGACTTATTTTTCAGGCACCTAGACATATAATACCACATCTTATAATTTGCAATCAATGATTATTCTGATATAATTAAATTACAGCCTGTAAATAATTGACCAAAGGAATTTTATACATGAAGATATCCCTTCAACGCTCGTTATTATGCATACTTCTGCTTCTGGCATGCATTCTTGCATTCCCGCTCTGCCGCCGCGTTCTTTTTACCAGCAATCCGGCAGCAAACGAAAGCATTATATCCGTCACCAACGCCGCAGAAACGCTGGATATGCCGATATCGTCCAACACGGCCGGCAGCGAAAGCAGCATCGGTGATGAAAATATTCCGGACAGCGCCCGGGTTGATGTCGCATACATAAGCCAGTATCCCGAACTGCCGACCGGCTGCGAAATCACCTCTCTTACAGAGGTTCTTAATTTCTATGGCTATGATATTGACAAGGAATACATGGCCGAAAAATACCTGCCGATGCGCCAGACAATGGACGACGGATGTTTTTCGCATTTTTTCTTAGGCTCTCCATGGGATCCCAACGGGAGCGGCTGCTTTGCGCCTGCGATTCAGACGGCTGCCAACAATTTCCTGGCAAACTCCAGCTCCAGCCTGTATGCATATAACATGAGTTTTTCTTCTGTTAGCATACTGTTCTCAGAGGTCGCGCAGGGGCATCCGGTCATTGTCTGGACAAGCGGCGACTACAGTACCCCGGACGTCAGCTACACGGATATCACGCTCTCAAACGGCAAGATTTTCTCCTGGCCAAGCACTGAGCATTGTGTCGTACTGTGCGGTTATGACCTGAACAGCCAGACCGTTACATTTGCAGACCCGATGCTCGGTATTGTCTCGCGGCCGCTTGAGCAGTTTTCCGATTACTATGCAAAATATTTCTGCCAGGCAGTAGTTATCAAATGACTTTTTTCCGCTTACCGCAAAAAGAACCACCCCTGAACCGCTCCCTGGCGGCACAAAGGTGGCATGCTGGAAGCTGCTAACGGGAATTGGACCCGTGACCTCTTCATTACCAA
Organism: uncultured Lachnospira sp.; assembly: GCA_947628875.1. Classification (GTDB taxonomy): domain Bacteria; phylum Bacillota; class Clostridia; order Lachnospirales; family Lachnospiraceae; genus Lachnospira. The sequence continues at coordinate 11,153 of CANRBP010000006.1, read as the reverse complement.
TGAAGTGCTCTACCACTGAGCTACAGCAGCAAAAAATCAGTCAAAACGACAATACATATATTATTATATCCGAGCGTGTTTGTCAATCTATTTATGGCTTTAGTTTTAGTTTACGCAAAAATTTCTGCGCGCATCGGCAATGCCGCCGCAGCGGCATATGCCTTTCCGGCGCATATAAAATACGCCTGTTTTACCTGAACTGCCCCGCTTTGCCGCGTATGCGCTGCAATGCATTGTCGATCGACTTCGGCGGCCTGTTCAGTTCCCTCGCGATCTGCTGGTAATCTTTGCCCTCCAGGTAAAGATCCAGCACCTGCCGCTCAAAACGGCTGAGTGCCGCAAGCAGTTTTTCTTTGAGCATGCGCGTCCTCTCACGGCTGATAAACAGATCTTCCGGGTTTTGCTCCATATCCTGCTGCAGCACATCAGCAAGCTTGACGCTGCTGCCGCTGTCAGCATTTGCAGGAAGGTCAAAAGAGACATATGTGTTGAGCGGCACATTTTTCTTGCGGTTGGAGGCGGTAACTGCCGTGGCCATCTGCCTGTTAATGCACATGCCTGCAAACGTGCAAAAGCTTGCATCCTTTGTCCTGTCAAAATCCCGCACCGCCTTATAAAGGCCGATCATGCCCTCCTGAATCAGGTCATCGCTGTCGCCGCCGGCCAAAAACATAGCTCTTGCTTTTTTACGCACCATGTTTTTGTAACGTCCGAACAGTTCTTCAATCGCCTGTTCCTGTCCCTGCCGGTATATTTCAATTAATTCCTCATCGCAACACGCTTCCAAATTCATATATTTTCCCCATCAGCTGCGCCAGATGCTACCTGCCAAGGCGCTGGCGAACGATCTCGTAGGCAAGCACGCCTGCTGCAACAGATACATTCAGCGAACCAATGTCGCCACGCATAGGCGCCGCCGCAACATAATCGCATTTTTCCCTGACAAGCCGGCTCACGCCGCTGCCCTCGCTGCCAACAACAAGGCCGACAGGTCCTTTCAGATCAAGGTCATACATCAAAGTCCCATTCATATCTGCACAGACAAACCAAAGTCCTTCTTTTTTTAATTCCTCAATAGTTTTTGCAAGATTAGTAACCTTTGCCACAGGCACATAATTGACTGCTCCTGCCGATGCGCGTGCGACTGCCGCCGTAAGTCCGACTGCCCGGCGCTTCGGTATAATAACTCCGTGTGCGCCTGCCAGGTTTGCCGTCCTTATTATAGCGCCCAGATTATGAGGATCTTCAACCTCGTCCAGCAAAATCAAAAACGGCTGCTCATTTTTGCGCCTTGCATTTTCAAGCATGTCATCTACCTCTGCATACTCATAAGCTGCCGCCTGCGCTATTACGCCCTGGTGGCTGCCTGTCCCGGACAAATGATCCAGCCTGTCTTTCTGCACATACTGAACTACTGTATCCGTTTTCTTAGCCTCACGCAGGATACTCATAACCGGCCCATCTTTGCAGCCTTCAAGCACGTAAAGCCTGTCTATCGGCTTTTTGGCGCGGAATGCTTCAAGAACCGCATTCCTTCCCTCAATGATATTTTCTTCTGATTTCATTAATTTTTTATCCTTTCCTGAGCGCTGTTTTGCCATATGTCCGTATCTTCTAAAGCCATTCTTACCAGTTCCAGCACGCGCTTAAAGTCCCCAAGCAGGTACAGATACCCCATCAGCGCCTCAAACCCTGTTGCATGCCTGTACTCGCTGATAGTTGCATTTTTGGCGGAGGTATACGATTTTGCGTTGCGCCCCCGCCTGTAAACGGCTTCCTCCTCCTGCGTCAGAACCGGCTCAAGACGCAAAGCCATCTCCGACTGCGCCTGCGCCCTCACAAGACTGCATGCCATACGGTTCAGCTTGTTCACCGGCATATTTCCCCTGGCCGACAGCAGGTATGTCCGGATAACAAGGTCATATATGCTGTCGCCTATATAGGCAAGCACCAGCGGCGACAGCTGTTTTGGATCAGGCCTCGCAACTTCAAGCATTTCATAAAGGCTGCCGCCTACACCCTTTTCCATCTCACACCTTCCCTTGTATCCTCCAGCACGATCCCCTTTGCCAGCAGTTCGCTGCGGATCTCATCGGCGCGAGCAAAATCCTTTGCTTTCCTCGCCGCCTGACGCTCGGCGATCATGGCATCGACCTCACTATCAAGCATTTCTTCGTGCTTTTCTACCTTCAATCCCAATATATCAGTCAGCATCAGTATTTTTTCAAGAAGCATTTCCAGGTAAGCCTTTGTTCCGCTGCTGTTTTGGTTTGCAAACCTGACAAGCTCAAAAACTGCGGAAACTGCATCTGCCGTATTAAAATCATCGTCCATCGCGCGTTCAAATTTTTCAACAAATTCCTGCGCCAATGCGGCCTTTTCAAGTTCTTCGCCTGACATGCCGCCAGGCTGCGCGTTTTCCGCCAGATATTTTAAATTCGCCACTGCCGTGGCAATGCGCTCAAGACCGTTTTTTGCCGCTTCCATCAGATCGCGGCTGAAATTAATCGGACTGCGGTAATGCGCGCTCAGCATAAAGAATCTCAAAACCTGCAGGTCATACTCTTTGCTTATGTCACGCACGGTAAAGAAATTGCCTGTCGATTTGGACATTTTTTTATTGTCGATATTCAAAAATGCATTGTGCATCCAGTATTTTGAGAAAGGAACGCCGTTAGCCGCCTCCGACTGCGCGATCTCATTTTCATGATGCGGAAAGATAAGATCCTCGCCGCCTGCATGGATATCTATCTCATCTGCAAGATATTTTTTTGCCATCACTGAGCATTCAATATGCCAGCCCGGCCTGCCATCGCTCCATGGGGACGGCCATGACGGCTCGCCTTCTTTTTTTGGCTTCCATAGCACAAAATCAAGCGGATCTTCCTTCTCGCCGCTGCCTGCCACCTTAATATCCCTGTGTCCGGCCTCAAGGTCATCTATATTTTTTTTGGAAAGTTTGCCGTAATCCTTAAACTTTCTTGTCCTGTAATAGACTGTTCCGTTCACATCATAGGCATATCCCTTATCTATAAGCACGCGTATCATATCGATCATGCCGTCTATCTCCATGGTTGCCAGCGGATGTACCGTTGCCGGTTTTACATTCATGCCCTCCATGTCCTTTTTGCACTCTTCAATATATCTGCTTGCGATCTCTCCGGCATCAACGCCTTCCTCAGCCGCCTTCTGTATAATCTTGTCATCAACATCTGTAAAATTAGAAACGTAATTGACATCGTACCCCTTATATTCCAGATAACGGCGCGCCGTATCAAAGCATATCATCGGCCTTGCATTGCCTATATGGATCAGGTTGTATACTGTAGGGCCGCACACATACATTTTTACTTTGTTTCCTTCAAGCGGCACAAATTCTTCCTTTTTTCCAGTTAATGTATTATATATCTTCACACTTTCCTCTTTTCTGCGCTGCCTGCGTCTGTTCCAATTCCTGGAGCCTTATGTTCAGCGCCGCATATTCTTCTTTTAACCTGTTGATATCTCCCATCACCGGATCAGGCAGGTGTACCTGGTCAAGTTCAATGGCATCCTGTATGCCGTCCCTGGCGACAACGCGTCCCGGCACGCCGACAACGGTTGAATTGGGCGGCACATCTTTCAGCACGACCGACCCTGCGCCTATCCTGCAGTTGTTTCCGATCGTCAGCGATCCGAGCACCTTCGCGCCTGCGCCGATCATCACATTGCTGCCGACTGTAGGATGGCGCTTGCCCTTCTCTTTTCCTGTGCCGCCCAGCGTAACTCCCTGGTAGATCGTCACATTATCGCCGATAACAGCCGTTTCGCCAATGACAACGCCATGACCATGGTCGATAAACAGGCCTTTCCCGATTTGCGCTCCCGGATGTATCTCAATGCCTGTCTTTCTCGCCGCCTTCTGCGATATCCGCCTCGCGCGGTAATAATGCTTACGCAGATACAGCCTGTGCGCTTTCCTGTATTTCAGTACAGCATGGAAACCCGGATATAAAAATATTTCCATGGCTGATTTTACCGCCGGATCCCTCTCCCTGATAACTGCGGCCTCCTGCCTCAAATACTGCACAAAACCCATAAATACCCATGACCTTCCGGTTAAGTGTTATATTTTATTTTACGGCTGTTTTCTGCATCCGCTACACCCGGAGCAGCAATTTTTCATATCCGTGTCCCCATATATATAATTTGCTACAGGAATCAGGCAGCAAACCGCCTGCGCCGATATGCCCTCGCCGCTCCCCGTGAAGCCAAGCCCCTCCTCGGTAGTCGCTTTCACATTGACCTGCTGTACGTTTATTTTAAGCGCCGATGCGATATTTTCCCGCATTTTGCCGATATGCGGAAGCATTTTCGGTTTCTGCGCTATAATAGTCGAATCAATATTGCTTATAACATACTGCTCATTATCCAGCAGCCTGCCTACTTCCTTCAGCAGCTCTATGCTGGAAATGCCTCTGTAACGCTCGTCTGTATCCGGAAAATGCCTGCCTATATCGCCGAGTGCCGCCGCACCCAGCAGCGCATCCATCACAGCATGAATCAGGACGTCTGCATCAGAATGGCCCAAAAGGCCTCTGGAATACGGGATATCCACGCCGCCCAGTATCAGTTTCCGGCCTTCCGCCAGCTTATGCACATCATATCCCATTCCTACACGCATTGTTCTCTCCTCTCCTGCAGCTCTTACCGTCTGCAATATAAATGCAAAAACTTACCTCCAATAAAAATATAAGGATGCTGCAAAATGCAGGTGAACCACAACCTGCGCCGGAAACAACTATAATCCTCCAACAGCCTGTTGTGCTACAATGCATATTGCAACATCCTCTTTATAGCAGTAGCGAGAAAGGGACTTGAACCCCCGACACCATGGGTATGAACCATGTGCTCTAGCCAGCTGAGCTATCTCGCCAAAGGTATATGGGGCCTATAGGGCTCGAACCTATGACCCTCTGCTTGTAAGGCAGATGCTCTCCCAGCTGAGCTAAGACCCCATATATTATTCTCTCATTCAAGAAAACCTTATCACCGGTTTCTTGAACTCGCTTTGCTATTATAATATACACTCAAGCCATATGTCAAGCATTTTTTCACGAATTTTATCTAATATTTTGCCTGAACTGATTTTAAACCGGTTTCAGCTACACATTTATTTCTGCTGACATACCCAAGTCTGCCTTGCTGCTGTCTAAGATAGGGCGTACTACATTTTCAAGATAGTCTTCGACCTGTTCTTTTGCACGGCCGACATATTTTGACGGTTCCAGCTTTTCCTGCAATTCCTCAAGCGTCACATTGAACATCGGCTCCGCCGCAATAAGCTCAAGCAGGTTGTTGTCCAAGCCTTCTCTCTTCACGCGGCTTCCTGCCTCCATGGAAAGCTCGCGTATGCGCTCATGCAGTTCCTGCCTGTCGCCGCCTGCTTTCACGGCATCCATCATAATATTTTCGGTAGCCATAAACGGCAGCTCAGACATCAGCCTCCTTGTGATAACTTTCTCATAAACTACAAGTCCGTCCACCACATTCATGTACAGATCCAAAATGCCGTCTACCGCCAGGAACCCTTCCGGCACTGAGAGGCGCTTATTCGCTGAGTCATCAAGCGTTCTCTCAAACCATTGCGTTGAAGCCACGATTGCCGGGTTAAGCGCATCGCAGATCACATAATCGGCCAGTGACGCTATCCTCTCGCTTCGCATCGGATTCCTCTTATATGCCATCGCCGACGAGCCTATCTGCGATTTTTCAAACGGCTCCTCGATTTCCTTTAAATGCTGCAGAAGCCTGATATCATTTGAAAATTTATGTGCGCTGACGGCGATGCCTGACAGCACGTTTAACACGCGCATGTCCACTTTTCTCGAATAAGTCTGGCCCGATACAGGCACGCATGCGTCAAAACCCATTTTCTGCGCAATCCGCTTGTCGATCTCGTCAATCTTTTCATGGTCGCCGTTAAAAAGCTCCAAAAATGACGCCTGTGTTCCTGTCGTGCCTTTGCAGCCAAGAAGCTTCATTGTAGAGAGGACATGATCCAGATCTTCCAGATCCATCACAAGATCGTTTAGCCACAGCGTTGCGCGCTTTCCCACAGTCGTTGGCTGCGCCGGCTGAAAATGCGTAAAAGCAAGCGTTGGCAGCGCTTTATGCTTGTCTGCAAAATCTGCCAGCTCATTAATGACATTGACAAGCTTTTTGCGTATCAGCTTCAGCCCCTCAGTCATGATTATCACATCGGTATTGTCGCCCACATAGCATGATGTCGCCCCCAAATGGATAATGCCCTTCGCTTTCGGGCACTGCAGGCCGTAGGCATACACATGGGACATTACGTCATGCCGCACTTCCTTCTCGCGCCTGCGCGCATCTTCATAATTGATATTATCTTTATTTGCCTTCAGTTCTTCGATCTGCTCGTCCGTTATGTCAAGTCCCAGCTCTTTCTCCGTCTCTGCCAGCGCGATCCACAGTTTCCGCCATGTCTTAAATTTCATGTCCGGTGAAAATATATACTGCATCTGCTTGCTTGCATACCGCTCTGCAAGCGGCGTCTGATATCTGTCATTCATTTTGCTTCCGCCTTTCTTAAAATAAATTTATAGCATCATAAACCGGCTGCCTGATATCAATCAGTTTCCCCGCGTATATCGATCGTTGGAGGCTGCAGCGGATAATTGCCTGTAAAACATGCATCGCAGTAGTCCTGGCGTCCGCAGATCATCTCGCTCAGACGGTCTACATCAAGGTATCCCAAAGAATCCGCGCCGATCATCTCGCCGATCTGTTCCACCGAATGTCCCGGAGCTATAAGCTGATCCTCGGAAGGTATATCGGTGCCAAAATAGCACGGGTGCATGAACGGAGGAGAACTTATCCTGACATGCACTTCCTTCGCGCCCGCATTTTTGAGCAGGCTGACAATTCTGGCGCTCGTAGTGCCACGCACTATCGAATCATCGATCATTATCACCCTCTTGCCGCTGACCGCCTCGCGAAGCACGTTCAGCTTTACCTTAACGCTGGATTCGCGCTGCTCCTGCTTCGGTTTGATAAATGTACGCCCGACATAATTATTTTTGATAAATGCATTGCCGTATGGTATGCCGGACTCCAGCGAGTACCCAAGCGCCGCCGGATTACCGGATTCAGGAACGCCTACGACCAGGTCGGCATCGACCGGGTGCGTCTTTGCCAGTATCCTGCCGGCATTTATCCTTGACTCATATACGCCCATGCCATCGATCTTGCTGTCAGGCCTTGCAAAATAAATATATTCAAATATGCACCGTGCGCATTTTTTCTGGCACATGCTCTTATCCGACAAAATTTCGCCGTTTGTAATTGTAACGATCTCCCCCGGCTCAACATCACGGACAAATTCCGCGCCCACCGTATCGAGAGCGCATGTCTCGGAGGCCAGGAAATATGAGTTGTCGCGCCTGCCTATGCTCAGCGGCTTGAACCCAAACGGATCTCTTGCCCCTATCAGTTTGCGCGGACTCATAACAATCAGAGAATATGCGCCTTTGATTTTTTTCATCGCATTTTTAACAGCTTCCTCAACAGTTGGGGCATTCAGGCGCTCACGTGCGATCAGGTAAGCAATTACCTCGGAATCAATGGTCGTCTGGAAAATTGCGCCTGTGTAGGACAGCTCTTCCCTGAGTTCAACCGCATTCAGCAGATTGCCGTTGTGGGCAAGTCCCAGCGTGCCTTTTACATAGTTAAGCACAAGCGGCTGCGCATTTTCGCGCACGCTGCTGCCCGCTGTCGAATACCGCACATGCCCGATGCCGATATTTCCCTTTAGTTTATCGAGGTTTTCAGGATCAAAAACTTCGTTGACCAGTCCCATATCCTTATAAGACAGGACTTTGCCCTTAGGTCCTTTTGTGTCGCTCACCGCAATGCCGCAGCTCTCCTGCCCTCTGTGCTGCAGCGCGAACAAACCGTAATAGATAGTCGATGCGACCTGTGCGCCGTCAAAGTCATAAACGCCGAAAACGCCGCACTCATCATGTATTTTATCCGTTTCAAGGCAGCTGTTATTTAGCATATTCTGATTCATCTTAATTCCATTTCTGCGCTGCATCTTGCTCATCTAAACAGCTGTGCAGGCAGCGCGCAGACATATTATTTTCTTTGGCCTGTACCATACCTGCTGCGGTCATCGCGTAAACGGCTTGCCTGTCAGCAGTTCAAAGGCTTCTTTATATTTTTCAACCGTCTTTACAACTACCTCATCAGGCAGCAGATAATCACTGTCCGGGTTAGCCTTGAGCCAGTCGCGCACATACTGTTTGTCAAAGGACGGCTGTCCCTGTCCGGCCTTGTAGCCTTCAAGCGGCCAGAAACGGGAACTGTCAGGCGTCAGCATTTCATCTCCCAGAACAACATTGCCTTCCTCATCTAAACCAAATTCAAACTTTGTATCTGCAATTATGATGCCTTTGCCCAATGCATAATCAGCGCACTTTTTGTAAAGCGCGATTGTGCAGTCCCTGATTTTTTCAGCATAAAACTGCCCCTTTCCAGGGAACTTTTTCTCTAATACGTCTATGCTCTGTTCAAAGGAAATATTTTCATCATGGTCGCCGAGCTCTGCTTTCGTGCTTGGCGTATAAATCGGTTCCGGAAGCTTTTCAGATTCTTTTAAGCCTTCCGGCAGCCTTATGCCGCACACCGTACCGTCCTTCTGGTAGCTTGCCCAGCCGCTCCCCGTTATGTAGCCGCGGACAATGCACTCGATAGGCAGCATACGGAGTTTTTTGCACATCATGCTGCTGCCCGCAAAACGGTCAGCATGGAAAAACTCAGGCATATCAGCCGTATCCACAGAAATCATATGGTTCAAAACAACATCTTTAGTGTAGTCAAACCAAAACCTGGACATCTGTGTAAGTATCGCCCCTTTATCTGTGATCTTGTTTTTTAAAATGTGGTCAAATGCAGAAATCCTGTCTGTTGCAACGATCACCAGCTTATCGCCGATGTCGTAAACTTCCCTGACTTTCCCTTCGTAAAGCAGTTCAAATTCTCCCATGCTATTTTCCATCCTTTTCTAATCGTCTTATGCGCAGCAATGCACTGTACACGTACACACGTTGATTATATAACATGCAGGGGAATAAAATCAATAGTGATTCCTCTGCTTTCATCACCATGCAATACCGCAGGAGGCATTCCGCGGTACTGCGCTGATAAATTTCCCTTTTCCTGTTACAGCAGTTCTTTCAATATCCTGTTTACCATTCCCGGATTTGCTTTGCCCTTCATTGCCTTCATTGTCTGCCCGACAAGGAAGCCGATTGCTTTTTCTTTTCCGCTGCGGTAATCCTCAACCGACTGCGGATTATCTGCAATCACCTTTTCAACCGCCGCCCTCAGAGCGCCCTCATCGCTTACCTGGCCAAGGCTGTGTTCCCTGACATAAGCCTCAGGATCCGCGTCCTGCTCAAAAATCACTTCAAATACATCTTTGGCAACATTGCCGTTGATGGTGCCTGCCTCAACAAGCTCTATAAGTTTTGCCAGATTTTTTGGCGAGAATGAAATTTCCTCCGGTTCCATCTCTTTTTCCTTGAGCAGGCGCATAAGCTCGCCCATTATCCAGTTGGATACTTTTTTAGGCTGGCCGCAGGCGGCTGTTGTCTCCTCAAACAGGTCAGCCAGCTTCTTGGAATCCGTGATAATTCCTATATCATAATCCGGTATTCCAAATTCTTCCCTGTAACGCGCCATTTTTTCCGTCTTAAACTCCGGCTGCCTTGCGCGTATCTGCTCGAGCCATTCATCGCTTATATGCAGCGGAACAAGGTCAGGATCAGGGAAATACCTGTAATCCTGGGCATCTTCCTTGGAGCGCATTGCATAAGAATATGCTTTGTTGTCATCCCAGCGCCTTGTCTCCTGGACTACCTGCCCGCCTTCCTCAAGGATATCTATCTGGCGGTCACGCTCAGCCTCAATGGCGTGCGCTATCGCCGAAAATGAATTAAGGTTCTTTGTCTCAGTCCTTGTTCCAAACACGCTGCTGCCTGCCTCCCGGACAGACAGATTTACATCGGCACGCATGGACCCCTCCTGCAGTTTGCAGTCGGAAGCGCCGAGATACTGTATAATCAGGCGCAGTTTATCCAGATAAGCTATCACTTCATCAGCATTCCGCATATCCGGTTCGGAAACGATTTCTATCAGCGGAACGCCGGAGCGGTTAAAATCCACATAAGAAACGTCCGACCACTCATCATGCACCAGTTTTCCGGCATCTTCCTCCATATGGATCTCATGAATGCGTATCGCCTTCGTTGTGCCGTCAGGCAGTTCTATATCAACATGGCCATTACGGCATATAGGCAGGTATAGCTGTGATATCTGATAATTCTGCGGATTATCCGGGTAAAAATAATTTTTTCTGTCAAATTTGCAGTTTTGCGTTATAGTGCAGTTGGTTGCAAGCCCTACTGCCGCCGCGTATTCAACGACCTGCCTGTTCAGCACAGGAAGGGAACCCGGCATACCCGTACAAACCGGACAGGTGTGCGTGTTAGGCTCGCCGCCAAAGGCCGTGGAACATCCGCAGAAAATCTTTGTTTTGGTAGCAAGTTCCACATGAACTTCAAGGCCGATCACCGTTTCATATTGTTTTGCCATTGCTGCGCCCTCCCTTTACACAAATTTTCCGCGCGCCTGCTCATATGCATATGCCGCCCGGATAATTTTTTTCTCCTCAAAACAGTCGCCGATAAGCTGAACGCCGATCGGCAGGCCGCCCTTGTCTTTGCCGCACGGAACGCTTATCCCGGGCAGTCCTGCAAGGTTCACAGATATAGTATAAATGTCTCCCAGATACATCTTAATCGGATCAGACAATGATGCGCCAAGTTCAGGCGCCGTTGTAGGCGCCACAGGTCCAAGGATAACATCATATTTTGCAAACGCCTCGTCAAAGGCTTTCTTTATCAGCGCCTTGACGCGCAGCGCTTTCAGATAATATGCATCGTAATATCCGGAGCTTAGCACAAAAGAACCCAGCATAATGCGGCGCTTAACCTCCGCTCCAAAGCCTTCGGAGCGAGTCCTTTTGTACATGCTGTGAAGTCCGTCATATTCCTTTGCACGGTATCCATATTTTACGCCGTCAAACC
>CANRBP010000005.1 GCA_947628875.1 uncultured Lachnospira sp. | reverse complement strand
GATATGCAGGAGGCATCACGTCTGCCGCAGTTGACGGCATCAAGGCGGCGGAGCAGATTGCGCAGAGAATTTCTGAAAGTTCTGTGAAAGACAGGTGACATTTTAAACGAGATGGTGTAAAATATAAAAAATTATTTTTATTTGGATTACTTCAGGAGTGGCTATGGGCAACGTAAGAGAAGCATTAAAAACCAAAAAGAGAATTGTGGTAAAAATCGGATCTTCATCTCTTATGCACCCGGAGACGGACAGGCTGAATTTATTGAAGATTGAAAAGCTTGTGCGTATCCTGGTGGATATGAAAAATTCCGGAAAGGATGTCGTGCTTGTATCGTCCGGTGCCATAGCAGTCGGACGCAACACAATAGGAATGCACAGGCGGCCCGAAGGACTTCCGGAGAAGCAGGCATGTGCGGCTATCGGACAGGCTAAGCTGATGATGGTATATCAGAAGATTTTTGCGGAATACAACACAGTCGCCGCGCAGGTTCTTCTGACAAAAAGCGTCATGCTGAACGATGAAAGCCGCAAGAATGCCGAAAACACATTTAATGAACTGATGAAGATGGGCGCGATTCCGGTCGTCAATGAAAATGATACCATTTCAACATCAGAAATCGAGCAGGTGCAGACATTTGGCGATAATGACAGGCTCTCTGCAATCGTTGCCTCCATTATCCAGGCAGATCTTTTAGTTCTGCTGTCGGATATTGACGGAATGTATACGGACGATCCAAATAAAAATCCAGGCGCAAAGTTTATCAGCCTTGTCGAGCATATAAGCGATGACCTGATTCATATGGGGAAGGAATCATCAGGCAGCGGAGTCGGCACAGGCGGCATGGCAGCCAAGATTATCGCAGCGAAGATCGCTAACAATTCTGGGGTGGATATGGTGATCACGAATGGAAATAAGCTCGATAATATTCAGGCAATTATGAATGGGGAAGAAGTAGGGACACTGTTTTTAAGGCATCAGGATCAGTCGTTTGATCTGCTGGAACTGATTTAAATTACAAAACATGTGTTGGAGGTTTTAATGGACATCAAATTAATCAAGAATTTTGAAGCAGGGAGCTACAGTCCGCTTAACAGGGCGCTCCTTCTTCAGATGATTGATGATACCCGGCAGTTGGACCGCTTTCAGGCGAAAAGAATTTTTATGTTCAGTCCTGCCACTAATGAGCGGTATGAGATACTGCCGGAGATTCCAAAATTCAATCTTGCAGATATACAATATGGCGAAAAAGAGCATGACTATTTTGTATTTACGTCAGCAAGAATGATAAACGCACAGGAGCTTGCAGTGGATTACTACTGGTACAACACTGCTGACGGAGAACCGGAGGTATTATTTACAGGCAAGATAAGCCTGGAACAGCTGAAACAGCAGGTTTTCCTGAAAGTTTTTGTATTTGATGGAATGTACTGCCTTTTTGAAACTGTATACGGCAGTGCTGAAGATGAAACTCAGCATTTCGAGCTTCTGCTGTATGATGTAAAAAATAAAAAAAGCATGGATGTATACAATCCGCTGCTGACAGAAAAGGGAATCGACAGGATCATTGCACTTGATGGCAATCAGTGCGCTATTAAGATAAGCAATGAAATGATCGGCATTGTCAATGTAAATCAGTTTGTTTCGGATCTGGTGCTTGGACTTGAAAATGTCTATATCGACATACTTGACCAGAGCGATGGGCAGACAGTGCTGCCCATTTTAATACGCTGCGGCGGCAGCCTGATTTATAAAAAAAAGGATTTAGCTTCCGGCAGCGAAGATGTTATACTTTATGACGTTGAGAACAAGATTAAAAAAGTCCGCCTCAACAGCAGCGGCGGATTAGAGGATCTGAGCAGGATTTATCTGATCGACAATGTGCCGTACATCTGCCGGGAATCCGAGAAGGGTACTCGCTTTATCAACCTGAATACGCAGAAAACCGAGATAAAGCTGAGAAATGACGTAAAGGTGCGTTATGTTTCGGACAATGTTATTGTTACCCAGCGCCATGTACGGAAAATGTTTTTTATGCAGGCAGAAAACGACTATATAGAAGTATTCCGTTTTCCGGATATGCATCATGCTATTTTTAAGACGCGAGGCAGGCTTGAGGATTGCCTTGCACATTTTGACGAACTGCTGATATTTACGAACAGCAAGGGAAATAAGGCATAATATTAAGAAATCAATGAAAGGAACTGCCAGATGACGAAGGAAGAGGCCAGGCAGTGGGGCAGGACTGAAAAAAAAAAGCATACAGACGAGGACATAAGGAGCAGGAGCCGGGCGGCTATCTGCAGGCTGAAAGAATTGGACAGATTTCAGGAAGCAGAGCGCATATTTGTTTATGTCAGCTGCAACCGGGAGCTTGATACCAGGGAATTGATCGCTGACTGCCTTGCGCAAGGCCGGACGGTGCTTGTTCCCAAGGTTTACGGCCTTGACATGCACTTCCACGAGATAAGCTCGTTGGACATGCTTGTGCCGGGAACAAAAAATATCCCAGAGCCGTGCAATCATTTCCGGCCGGAGTGGGAAGAAAAGGGCGGACTGATGATTATGCCAGGACTGGCTTTTGACAGGCAGTGCAACAGGGCAGGCTATGGCGGAGGTTTTTATGACCGCTACCTGAACGCGCATACGGAATTTTATAAAATAGCGCTCTGTTTTGATTTCCAGCTCGTGGAATCAATAGCGGCAGAACCGCATGACCGGAAACCGGATCGCATCATCACGGAGACGCAGGATATCTGCAGAACGGAGGAAACATGGAATCACTTGAATGCATAGGAAAACGTGCCCAAAAAGCTGCCAGGCTTATGGCAAAGCTGGATATTACCAGAAAAAATGAGGCGCTGCGTGCAGCGGCCGAGGCTATTGCGGCGCAGTCGGAAAAAATCATGGCGGCAAACCGGATAGATATTGATGAAGCTGTTAAAAACAATATGCAGCCGGCGCTTGTAGACCGTCTGACATTGACAGATGCGCGCATACAGGGAATGGCGCAGGGACTTATGCAGCTTGTCAGCCTGCCGGATCCGATCGGTGAAATCACAGGCGTGAAGGTACGTCCGAACGGACTCAGGATAGGTTATAAGAAAGTGCCGCTCGGCGTTGTTGCAATGATATATGAGTCCAGGCCGAATGTGACTGCTGATGCTTTCGGACTTACCTTTAAGTCAGGCAATGCTGTCATACTGCGAGGCGGCAGCGATGCGATAAACTCAAACAGAGCTCTGGTGGAGATCATCACTGAAAGCCTGGCAGGCTCAGGCCTCGATCCTGATGCCATACAGCTGATAACCGACACGGATAGGAAATATGTCAATGAACTGATGCGCATGAATGCATACGTAGATGTCATTATCCCAAGGGGCGGCGCCGGGCTTATACAGAATGTCGTGCAAAACAGCACTGTCCCGGTTATTGAGACAGGAACCGGAAACTGCCATATTTATGTAGATGAATTTGCAGATCTTGATATGGCGTGCGCGATAATTGACAATGCAAAAACCCAACGGATAGGCGTCTGCAACGCCTGCGAATCGCTTGTAGTTCATTCAGCGGCTGCAGAATCTTTTATCCCCATGCTGACAGACTGCCTCGCCAAAAAAAATGTCGAGATCCGGGGCGATGCGAGGGCATGCAGCCTGGACAGCCGCATTACAGCTGCGTCCGAAGATGACTGGGGCAAAGAATATCTGGACTACATCATTTCACTAAAGACCGTGGACAGCATAGAAGAAGCTATTGAACATATAAATACGTACAATACAGGCCATTCTGAGGCCATTATAACGGAAAATTACAGCCATGCTCAGAAGTTCCTGGACGAGATCGATGCGGCAGCAGTTTACGTCAATGCCTCTACGCGTTTTACGGACGGTTTTGAGTTTGGCTTCGGAGCGGAGATCGGCATCAGCACGCAGAAGATTCATGCGCGCGGTCCTATGGGACTTGATGCGCTGACGACAGGAAAGTATATTATTCTGGGAAACGGGCAGATCCGGCAATGAAATGAATCAGGAATAGGGAGTGTTGGGAATGTGGAAAAATAAAAAAGTATCAAGCGTAATGAAATGTGAAGACCTCCTGAATGTGATTGACGACTGTACAGATGAATATATGTATATATACGACCTGACTAATGATTATTACACTATCAGCCGCCAGGCAGTCAATGCGTTTGCACTGGAAACAAACATGTTCAGCGATGCTTCAGATGTCCTGTCAAAAGTGATCTACAATCAGGATCTGCCGGCATTGCAGGAGGATATGTCCCGTCTTAAAAAAAGAGAAATATCGGAACACAACATGGAATACCGGTGGATAAATAAAAACGGGAAACCGGTATGGATCCGCTGCAAAGGCAAGACCATTTATGACAAGGATCAGAAGTGCCTGTTTTTGGTTGGCAGCATAGCGGAACTGGGCAAGAAAAACAAATATGATAATATAACAAGCCTTTACAGCGAAGTAGTTCTGGCGCAGGAATACAAGAAACTCCAGCAGCAGGGGCGTGCGCAGGGGTTTATACTGTTAATCGGCGCAGACAATTTTAAAGAAATCAATGAAAAATATGGAACGCAGATGGGCGATAAAGTATTATCGGATATAGCTTCATGCATTAAAGAAAATATAGCGGATATCAAGCATATTTACCGTTTCCGCGGCGATGAATTTGCGATATTCTGCGCAGGCGGCAAGATGCCTTTCATTCAGGATGCCAAGCTCTTATATAAAAATATACGCGTCAACGTAGATAAAAATATAGAGCAGAAGGGATATCAGCTGTTTTACACTATATCCGGAGGCGCCTGCGAATTTGACACCGAGACGGATCCGCTTGAGTCCGTGCTGCATAACGCGCGTTTTGCGCTGCACTGCGCAAAGCTTGGCGGAAAAAATACATTTGCCGCATACTCGGAGGAAGTTTACCAGAATTATATCCGCAAGCTTGATATACAGGAAAGTTTAAGGCGCAGCATAACCAATAATTTTGAAGGCTTTGAGCTGTACTATCAGCCTGTGATAAATACGGCGGATAACACGCTGCACGGTTCTGAGGCGCTGATACGCTGGACAAGCCCAAAGTACGGCTTTATGTCGCCTGTGGAGTTTGTGCCGCTGCTTGAGGAAAGTTCGCTTATAATACCGCTTGGAAGATGGATAATTGATCAGGCAGTCTCACAGTGCAAAAAATGGGTGGAAGCAGTTCCGGATTATGTGATGAACATTAATTTATCATTTGTGCAGATCATAAAGAGCGATATTTTAAAAGATGTGCTGGAATGCGTGGATTACCACGGACTGGATCACTGCCACCTCGTTTTTGAGGCGACGGAGAGCGGCGAGCTCGAGAGCAATAATGCAGTAAGAAGCGTGCTTGATTCATTTAACAGGCAGAGTTTTGATCTTGCCATTGACGATTTTGGAACAGGCTACTCAAACCTGAAATATATACGAGATATGACGTTCAGCATTATTAAGATAGACAGGCTGTTTATCCACAACATTGACGAGATAAATGATAATTATATCCTTGTAAAATATGTCATTGAGATGGCGCACAGCCTTGGCATAAAAATATGCGTGGAAGGCGTGGAAACTCAGGCGGAGCTTGACAAAGTGATGACGCTCTCTCCTGACTGCATACAGGGTTATTATTACGGAAAGCCGATGAACGCTGAAGCGTTTGAGAAAACTTTTATACTGAACCGTTGATCACGGACATGTATATCCAAGATGGCTGCTGCAAAATACACCATATGGCGTTTTGCAGCAGCTTTTAAGTCCAAAAGACGCTTATTTTGAATATCAGTCAGAAAGGAAAATAAGTCAAAACCGAATGTATAGTGAAATTGATTTAAACAAAACAGACATCAATGCAGAGCCGCCGATGGAGGAGCCTGCCAGGCAATACTTCTTTATCGAAAAATGCAGGCAGTCAGTAATGAAGATGCAGGAGGATCTTGGACGGCCGCTCACCTGTTTTATACAGACTTTCGGATGCCAGATGAACGCCAGGGATTCCGAAAAGCTGCTCGGCATACTGCAAAAAATAGGTTATATCCCGGCTGACTCTCAGGACGCGGATTTTGTGCTGTATAACACATGCACTGTCCGCGAAAATGCGAACCTGCGCGTTTATGGCAGGCTTGGCGAGTTAGGCCGCTTGAAGCAGAAAAATCCCCATATGGTCATTGCGTTATGCGGATGCATGATGCAGGAGCAGGAAGTAGTGAAAAAAATCCAATCCTCATATCGTTTTGTTGATATTATCCTGGGTACTTTCAATATTTTCATGCTTGCGGAACTTCTTGATACATACTGGCAGACGAAAGACCAGGTTATAAATATCTGGCGGGAATCCGGCGATATCGTAGAGGATCTCCCCTCACAGCGGAAATATCCGTTTAAATCAGGCGTCAATATCATGTACGGATGCAATAATTTCTGCAGCTACTGCATTGTTCCGTATGTGCGCGGCCGTGAGCGGAGCCGGACGCCTGATGAGATAGAGTGCGAGATAAGGCGGCTTGTTGCGGACGGCGTACTGGAAGTCATGCTGCTGGGGCAGAATGTTAATTCTTACGGAAAAAATCTTGAAAATCCGGTAAGCTTTGCACAGCTTTTGCGCAATATTGAGCAGATTGACGGGCTTGAACGCATCAGATTCATGACGCCGCATCCTAAGGATCTGTCGGACGAGCTTATTGATGTGATGGCATCTTCTGAAAAAATATGCAATCATATCCACCTGCCGCTGCAGTCCGGAAGCAGCAGGCTTCTCAAATGCATGAACCGTAAATATACAAAGGAACACTATCTTGACCTGGTAAGCAGGATACGCGAAAAGATACCTGATGTGTCGCTTACAACTGATATTATTGTTGGCTTTCCGGGAGAGTCAGAGGAAGATTTTGAGGATACGCTTGATGTAGTAAGAAAAGCAAAATACGACAGCGCATATACCTTTATTTATTCCAGGCGTACCGGTACGCCGGCAGCAGCAAGCACGGAGCAGGTGCCAGATGATATCGTGCACCAGCGTTTTGACAGGCTGCTCGCCGTAATCAATGAAATATCCCATGAGGTCAGCCGCCGGTATGAAAAGACTGTACAGAAAGTGCTTGTTGAATGTAAGGACGAGCATTCGCCTGGACTTGTTACAGGAAGAATGACAAATAATATGCTTGTTCATTTTCCGGCCGATGAATCAGCGATCGGGCAGATCATACCGGTATATCTTGAGGAATGCAGGGGATTTTATTACATGGGGCGCACTAAACTATCGTTAAACTAATGTTATACTATAGTTAAACTAAACGCTAAACTAACGAAAAAACAGCGCGATTTATTTATGGAGGAAACAATGGCGGAATATTCACCAATGATGCAGCATTATCTGTCAACTAAGCAGGAATATAAGGACTGTATCCTGTTTTACAGGCTTGGCGATTTTTATGAAATGTTTTTTGATGATGCTGTTGAAGCGTCAAAGGAGCTTGAACTGACACTTACAGGAAAAGACTGCGGACAGGCGGAACGCGCTCCGATGTGCGGCGTGCCTTACCATGCGGCTGAGTCATATATAAACCGCCTAGTTGCGAACGGCCACAAGGTAGCTATCTGTGAGCAGGTTGAAGATCCACATAATGCGCGCGGCATAGTGAAACGCGAAGTTATCCGCGTTGTAACGCCGGGGACAAACTTAAATTCACAGGCGCTGGACGAAACCAAAAATAATTACCTGATGAGCATTGTTTACCTGGGTGATAATATCGGACTGTCGCTTGCGGATTTTTCAACAGGTGATTATCTGGTGACGGAGCTGGAAAACGGCAGCGAATTGCTTGATGAGATCAACAAATTTGTGCCGTCTGAGATAATCACAAATGAATATTTCGCCATGAGCGGGATTGATTTAAAACCGGTCAGTGAAAAGCTGGGCATATCCATGTACACGCTGGATAACTGGTATTTTCATGAAGATACATGCCGCAGCAGGCTGCTGGAACATTTTAAACTCGCTTCACTGGACGGGCTTGGACTCAAAGGCTATACGACCGGAATACTGGCGGCCGGCGCGCTTATGATTTATCTTTATGAAACACAGAAAATTGCGATTGAGCATATTGTTACCCTGACGCCATATGCAACGGGCAAATATATGTTAATAGACAGCTCGTCAAGGCGTAATCTCGAGCTTGTGGAAACAATGCGCGAAAAACAAAAACGCGGTTCGCTTCTTTGGGTGCTTGACAAAACACAGACAGCGATGGGAGCGCGCGCGCTGCGGACAATCATTGAGCAGCCTCTGATCGACAGGGAGGAAATATGCAGGCGGCAGGAGACGGTAGGGGAATTAAACGAGCATGCGATTGACAGGGAAGAACTTAGGGAATACCTGCATTCAGTCTACGATCTCGAGCGCCTGATTACAAAGATAAGCTGCAAATCAGCAAATCCGCGCGATCTGCTCGCTTTCCGCAATTCTCTGGAAATGCTGCCGCATATTAAAAGAATAATCGGGCAATTAAAAAGCCCGCTTCTTAAACAATATTATGAAAAATTTGATGTGCTTCCGGATATTTTTGCGCTTGTGGACTCAGCTATTATTGAAGAACCGCCGGTCATGGTGCATGAGGGCGGCATAATACGCGAAGGTTTTTCAAGCGAGGTCGATGAACTGCGCAGGGCAAAGACGGAGGGAAAAGAATGGCTGGCACAGCTTGAGGAGCGTGAACGCCAGAATACAGGCATACGCAACCTGCGCATAAAGTACAACAAGGTTTTTGGATATTATCTCGAAGTAACCAAGTCATACCAGTCCATGGTGCCGGATTCGTGGATACGCAAACAGACGCTTACAAACTCTGAACGCTATATGACTGAGGAGCTGAAGCACCTTGAAGATGTCATACTTGGCGCAGACGACAAGCTTGTCAGCCTTGAATACGAGCTGTTTTGCAATGTGCGCGAAAAGGTTGCCGCAGAAGCCGCAAGGATACAGGCAACCGCAAAGGTAATTGCGATGGTTGACGTGTTTGCCAGCCTTTCCCTTGTTGCTCAGCAGAATAATTACGTCTGCCCGAAAATAAACGAAAAGGGAGTTATAAATATTAAAGACGGGCGCCACCCGGTTGTTGAAAAAATGCTGGATAACGGAATGTTTGTCGCAAATGATACCTACCTCGACAATGCCGGAAGCCGTTTTTCAATCATAACCGGGCCAAATATGGCTGGAAAATCTACATATATGCGCCAGTCGGCGCTTATCGTGCTGATGGCGCAGATCGGCTCATTTGTCCCGGCATCATCGGCCGTGATTGGCATAGTTGACCGTATTTTTACAAGGGTAGGCGCATCTGATGATCTTGCCTCCGGCCAGTCCACATTTATGGTCGAGATGACGGAGGTCGCAAATATTTTGAGAAACGCAACGTCAAAAAGCCTGTTGATACTGGACGAGATCGGCCGCGGAACAAGCACGTTTGACGGCCTCAGCATTGCCTGGGCTGTAGTTGAGCATATTGTAAACCCCAAAATACTGGGCGCAAAAACATTATTTGCAACACACTACCATGAACTGACCGAGCTGGAAGGCACGCTTGCAGGCGTAAATAATTACTGCATTGCGGTCAAGGAGCGCGGAGATGATATTGTATTCCTCCGCAAAATTGTTAAAGGCGGGGCGGATAAAAGTTACGGCATACAAGTGGCCAAGCTTGCGGGCGTACCGGACGCTGTTCTCGAACGTGCCAGACAGCTGGTCGTTCAGCTCAGCGATGCCGACATTTCACAGAAAGCAAAGGATATAGCTCAATATTCCAAAAAGGTCAAAAATATTGATGCATCATACAAAAAGGTGAATGAACTGGAAGTGAGGCAGATGTCGCTGTTTGATACGGTGCGTGATGACGACATCATCTCGGAAATACGCGAAATGGATATAAGCATGATGACGCCTGTCGATGCACTCAATACGCTTTATAAGCTGCAGGGCAGGATCAAAAACAGATGGCAGGGCCAATAGGCAAAGGAGGGCAGTGCGGTCATGGCAATACAGCTTCTTGATCAGGATACTATTAATAAAATTGCCGCAGGCGAAGTCGTTGAACGTCCTTCCTCCGTTGTAAAGGAACTGGTGGAAAATGCCGTTGACGCCGGAGCAACAGCGATAACGGTCGAGATAAAGGACGGCGGCATTTCACTTATACGCGTTACCGACAACGGCTGCGGAATCAGCAAAGACGAGATAAGCACGGCATTCCTGCGTCACTCGACAAGCAAGATAAAATCAATTGAGGATTTATTTACAGTCTCGTCCCTGGGATTCAGGGGCGAGGCGCTCTCAAGCATCGCATCAGTGGCTCAGGTTGAGCTGATAACAAAGACGCAGGACAGCCTTACAGGTTCACGTTACTGCATTGAAGGCGGTGAGGAAAAGTCGTTTGATGAAGTCGGCGCGCCTGACGGGACGACATTTCTGGTCAGGAACCTGTTTTATAATACGCCTGTGCGGCGGAAATTTTTAAAGACGGCGGCGACTGAGGGAGGGTATGTCAATGCGCTTGTAGAGCATCTGGCGCTATCGCACCCTGACATTTCATTCCGTTTTATAAGCAACAACCAGAACAGGCTTCACACATCAGGCAATATGAACCTGAAAGATATTATTTATAATATTTACGGCCGCGAAATCACGGCAAATCTGATAGAGGTCAGCGGAAGGACGCAGGACATTGAAATATCAGGCTTTATCGCAAAGCCGTCTGTGTGCCGCGGCAACCGTTCCTGTGAAAATTACTTTATTAACGGCAGGTATATAAAGAGCGGAATTATAACTAAAGCCATAGAAGATGCCTACAAAGGCCGCATGATGCCGCACAATTATCCGTTCACTGTCCTCCATTTTAAGATGGATCCGTCAATGATCGATGTCAATGTCCATCCGGCAAAAATGGAGATACGCTTTTCCAGGAATGATTTTGTAGTCCATTACGTACAGGAAGCACTGCGCGAGGCGCTTAAAAACAGCGATCTTGCATCGCATGTGAGCCTGGAAGCCGACAAAAACGGGCAGCAGCTGCGAAGTACAGAGGCTGCACGCAAAACATACGGCCGCGAAACGGCTTTCATGCGCGAGGATTCTGATAAAAAAACAACTGTTCAAACTGCACAAACTGTTCAAACTGTTCAGCCTGAACAGTTTGCGCAGTTTAAACAGTTTGAACAGTTTTCGCGGCATACGCAGGAAAAAACGGATATCCGCCTGCCTGAGCCTTTTGAGGCCGTGCGTTCAGCACAGATGGCTTCGGAAGACAATGCAGCATCAATGTATGCCAGAAAGGAGGCCGCACAGCAGCTTTCCCTGCTTGACACTCCGCTTATTTCAGAAAAAGGCAGGCAGTCGTACCGGATAATAGGCCAGCTCTTTGCAACATATTGGCTGATCGAGCATGAAGATAAATTTTATATAATGGATCAGCATGCTGCCCATGAAAAAATACTTTATGAGCGGCTTATGAAAAAACTTGAAGAACAAAATATTGATACGCAGATGCTGCTTTTGCCTGTGGTCATAGAATTAAGGCAGGCGGAAGCTCAAGTACTGGAAGAAAACCTTGATGCGTTCAAACGCCTTGGATATGAGATCGAGCCGTTTGGCGCAGGCACATACAAAATGACAGGCGTTCCGGCAGGCCTTCCAGAGACAGATTACCGGCAGCTCCTGATCGATCTGCTTGACGGCTTGACCGAAAACCATAAGGGAAATATGGAGCGCATCACCGAAAAAGCGGCGTCAATTTCATGCAAGGCCGCCGTCAAAGGCAACCATGCAATGTCGCTGGCTGAGGCTCAGGCGCTTATGGAACAGCTTATGCAGGCCGAAAACCCGTATAACTGTCCGCATGGCAGGCCTACGCTTATAATGATGTCAAAATATGAGATAGAGAAAAAATTTAAAAGGATCGTGTGAGCATGACGGAGCAGAAACCTTTAATCATACTGACAGGCCCTACGGCAGTTGGAAAAACTGAATTGTCCGTGCGCCTTGCGCAGGCAGCAGGAGCAGAAATAATCAGTGCTGATTCCATGCAGGTCTACAAGCATATGGATATTGGCACGGCAAAGATACGGCCGGAACAGATGTGCGGCGTGCGTCATTACCTTGTTGACTGCCTTGAGCCATCAGAGCCGTTTAATGTTGTAAAATTTCAGCAGCTGGCCAAACAGGCGATACGGGAAATATACAGCCATGGCCGCATTCCTATGATTGTGGGAGGCACCGGCTTTTATATTCAGTCTGTCCTGTATGATATTGATTTTACTTTGGATAATGAAGAAGAATACAGGGAGCGTTTTTATGCGCTTGCACGGGAAAAAGGGCCGGAGTACCTGCACGCGCAGCTCGCGGCTGTTGATCCGGAAGCGGCAGGCAGGATACATCACAATAATGTCAAGAGAGTGGCCAGGGCGCTGGAATACTATTATCAGACGGGAACGCCTATATCGGAGCACAATGAATGCCAGCGCGAAAAAACATCGCCTTACCGTTTTGTATATTTTGTGCTGAATGATGAGCGCAGCCGCCTTTATGAGCGCATAAACCGGCGCGTGGACGAAATGTTTTCGCAGGGGTTTGAAGAAGAGATGCGAGGGCTGCTGGCGGCAGGACTCAAACCCGGCATGACTTCGATGCAGGGCATCGGATATAAGGAGCTGTTTGGATATTTTGACGGCAGTTACAGCCTCGAACGTGCAAAGGAGCTTATCAGCCAGCATACAAGAAACTTTGCAAAGAGGCAGATTACATGGTTTAAACGGGAAAAATCAGTTATATGGATAAATTATGCTGATCATCACGATTCTCAAGATGAAATGCTTGAGGCTATGATCTCGCAGATCAGGGAAAAAGGAATAATCTGACACTGACGCCATCTCGCAGGCATAACAGAAATATAACAGAAATGGAGACTATCATGAAGGAACATATCAGTGATATTTATTGCGGACAGCTGCATATTGACAGGCGCGTGTACGGTTTTTGCGAGGAGATACTGGCAGGACTTCGCGAACGCTTTGAAAATATAGATGAAACCGCTGAATATAACCAGATGAAAGTGGTCAGCGCCATGCAGAAAAACAGGGTTGCTGAAATGCATATGAAAGGCAGCAGCGGCTACGGCTACAATGATGACGGCAGGGATACGCTTGAGAGAGTGTATGCTGATATTTTTAAAACAGAGTCGGCGCTGGTGCGCCCGCAGATCACCTGCGGCACCCATGCATTGAATGTTGCGCTGTCAGCCAATCTGAGGCCGGGTGATGAACTTCTCTCACCGGCAGGCAAGCCTTATGACACGATGGATGAGATCATCGGGCTGCGTCCTTCCAAGGGAAGCCTGGCAGAGTTCGGCATCAATTACCGGCAGGTAGATCTTCTGCCGGACGGCAGTTTTGATTATGAGCTGATACAAAAGGCCATCAACAGCCATACCAAGCTTGCCACTATTCAGCGCTCCAAGGGATATGCGCAGCGGCCGACGCTCTCGGTAGCTAAGATAGGTGAACTTATATCTTTTATCAAAAAAATCAAGCCGGACGTTATATGCATGGTCGATAACTGCTATGGCGAGTTTGTAGAACTGCATGAGCCGTCAGAGGCCGGCGCCGACATGGTAGTCGGGTCGCTCATAAAAAATCCCGGCGGCGGACTGGCGCCTTGCGGCGGTTATATCGCAGGCAGGGAGGAGTATATCGAGCAGGCCGCATACAGGCTGTCGTCACCCGGCCTTGGAAAAGAGGTAGGCGCTACGCTTGGCGTAAACCAGAGCTTTTACCAGGGACTTTTTCTTGCCCCGACAGTTGTTGCCGGCGCGTTAAAAGGCGCAGTTTTTGCCGCAAATATCTATGAAAAGCTTGGATTCAGGGTGATTCCGAACGGAACTGAGCCGCGCTATGACATTATTCAGGCAGTCGAACTCGGGACGCCCGAGGCATTATGCGCATTCTGCCGCGGCATACAGGCGGCCGCGCCGGTTGACAGCTTTGTGACGCCTGAACCATGGGCAATGCCGGGATATGATTCAGATGTGATCATGGCGGCCGGAGCATTCGTGCAGGGTTCATCTATAGAACTGAGCGCCGATGGCCCAATGAAACCGCCGTATTCCGTATTTTTCCAGGGCGGCCTTACATGGTACCATGCCAAGTTTGGCATTATGATGAGCCTGCAAAAACTTTATGAGGAAGGATTAGTCAAACTTTGACAAAAAACTTTCTATACAATTAGATATTGGTGTGCTATAATTTAGCTTGGTTTAATTTGTAAATGAAAAGCCGTGAAGGCGGAAATGGAGTTATATGAGTAATATTTCTAAATATAAGAACGGCTGGCTGCTGCTGCTTTTTATCCTTATCGGCATTGTTTTCGGGGGACTCATCTCCGAGATGACAGCTAAAGTTCCGGGGCTGTCATGGCTGTCCTACGGCAATACGTTCGGGATAAACAATGCAGGAAATGCGCTCGTTCTTGATTTGGGCATTCTTGTCGTCACCTTCGCATTGCAGATTAAAATCACTATCGCAAGCATTATTGGCGTGATTCTTGCGGTTGTTATTTACAAATTTATTTAAATCTCCGATCTGCCTGTCCGGAAAGGACAGAGATGATGAATTATCAAAAAGACTGCCTGCCGGGAGTCGGTGACGCCGGCGGGCTGAGGCCATATGAAAAATGTATGGCTCATTCAGCGGCAGCGCTCAGCGATGCGGAGCTGCTGGCCGTTATTTTAAGAACCGGCACGACCGGAATGAATGCCACACAGCTGGCAGATAAGATTTTAACTTTGTGTGACGCCCAAAACGGTAATCTTACCGGACTTTCACGCATTGCCGTTCCGCAGCTTTTAAGCATAAAAGGCGTGGGTAAGGTTAAAGCTGTGCAGATACAGTGCATCTGCGAGCTTTCCAGAAGAATCGCCAAGCAGACTGCCGCGGCAAAGCTGGATTTTTCAACGCCGGGATCGGTCGCTGAATATTATATGCAGGATCTGCGGACACTTGACAAGGAACATCTGGTTCTGGTGCTGCTTGACGGCAAATGCCGCCTGCTGCGCGATACTGTGCTGTCTGTCGGCACAGTTAATGCATCGCTGGTTAATCCCAGAGAGGTTTTTATAGAAGCGCTGAGGTATGGCGCGGTATCGGTGATACTGCTCCATAATCATCCGAGCGGCGATCCGACGCCAAGCAGAAATGATATCCTTGTTACCCGGCGCGTGCTTGAGGCCGGAGAACTTCTGGGGATTCATCTGATAGACCATATTATTATTGGTGATAATAGTTATACAAGTTTAAAAGAAAAAGAATATATGTAAACGAAAGGAGTCCGGTAATATGGGAAATATTTACGGCGTGGATATCGGCACGAGCAATTTTAAAATGTGCTGCAAGGACAAAGATCAGATTTTAAATGAGAAGAATATTATTGCCATTGCAAACAAAAAGGACTTGCTGGCATTTGGTGATGAAGCTTATGAAATGTATGAGAAGGCGCCTGAAAATATTTCTGTCTCCTTTCCGGTCAAATTTGGCGTAATTGCAGATATTGAGCATATGCAGACGCTTCTGGTCAGCTTTTTTAACAAGATCAACGGCGACAAAAAATTCTCCGGCAATACAGACTTTTATATCGCAGTGCCGACTGATGTTACTGAGGTTGAGAAGAGGGCGTTTTATGAACTGGTTGCCGACTCGAAAGTGAAAGCCAAAAATATTTATATTGTTGATAAACCGGTTGCTGACGCCATCGGCGCAGGCCTTGATGTTACGAAGTCACGCGGCATAATGATCGTCAATATCGGCGCGGAGACTACTGAGATTTCCGTGCTGTCTCTCGGCGGCATTGTTATCAGCAAGTCCGTCAAGATAGGAGGAAACCGCCTTGATGACAATATCATCAGCAATGTACGCAAAGTTTACAATCTTGTGATCGGCTCTAAGACGGCGGAGGGGTTGAAAAAGGATCTGGGAAGCGCGCTCCAGATTGACGAGCATTTTGCTCCGGGTTTCGGACGCAACGTACTCTCCGGACTGCCGGTCAGCGTTGATATATCGTCAGATGTGATTTATTCAGCGATAATTGATCCGCTGCACTCTATTATGGATTCAATTAAAGTGATACTGGAGCGCACGCCTCCGGAACTGGCGGCGGACATTATTAAAAACGGCATTTACGTGTCGGGCGGAACGTCCAATATCAATAACCTTGAACAGTTTATAAACCAGGAAACAAACCTGTCAGTCAATATTGTTGAAAATCCATCTGAGAGCGTTGTACGCGGACTGATGGGCGTTGTAAGCAATCCTGATTTTGCAGGCATTGCATATACGCCGCAGGATAAGACTTATGACTGAAAAATTTTGAATAAGCAGTGAAGGGCCGGTATCCATGAAAAATAAATTATCTGCACTCATGAATTCAAAATATATACTTATAGCTGTGACAGTCCTGTGCGCGGCATTTATAGGCACCAGCTTTTTTACTGACAGGCTGGTTGCGCCGCTCAGGGATGCAGTTTCAACAGTCGTCATGCCGCTGCAGAAGGGAATGAACTACATCGGGCTCTGGGTTGCCGGGAAATATGACACCTTGCAGGAATTAAACAGCGTGCTTGAAGAGAACAAAAAGCTGCAGGGGCAGGTAGACAGCCTTGTCGAGGAAAATAACCAGCTTAAGCAGGAAAGTTATGAGCTGGATCGCCTCAGGCAGCTCTACGAGCTTGATGAGAAGTATCCGGGATATGAGAAGGTCGCAGCAAGGGTAATAGGAACGACATCAACAAACTGGTACAGCACATTCACGGTAGACAAGGGCAGCCGCGATGGCATTGAAAAAGATATGAATGTGATCGCCGGAGGAGGGCTCGTAGGCATCATAACAGATGTCGGACTCAATTACTCCATTGTTAAAACTATTATTGAGGATAACAGCTATGTCAGCGCGATGCTTATTGACACCGGGGATATATGCACGGTGGAGGGCGACATTGAGCTGATGGATTCAGGACTTATCCATCTGCGTTATTTTAAGAGCGGATTGGAGATACGCAACGGAGACAAGATTGTGACTTCCAATATCAGCGACAAGTACCTGCAGGGTATCCTGATAGGTTATGCCAAGGACGTTGCAACCGACCCAAACAACCTGACACAGTCCGGCTATTTGCTGCCTGCTGTCGATTTTGCGCATATCCAGGAAGTGCTGATCATCAAACAGAAGAAAGAAAAGCTGGAGGAAGGCTGAAAAAAGAGCCGGGGAGGAATCTGTTAAAATGAAAAGAAAGCTTGCAGAACTGGTTTTAGTTTTATTTTTTTATGTCCTCCAGGTGTCAATGGGGAGAGCTGTTTGCATAGGAGGCATCATGCCGAACCTGCTTGTAATCCTTCCTGTAGTATTCGGTTTTTTGAACGGCAAAAATGAGGGAATGTTCGCCGGATTTTTTGCAGGAATCCTGTACGACCTGTTTTTTTCAGGCCTGTTTGGCTTCTCCGCGCTGGTATTTGTCTATATCGGCTATTTTGCCGGCGTTTTTTATCAGAAATATGAGCAGAATGAAATGCTGGTGCCGCTTGCAGTGCTTGTGGCCGGCAGCTTCAGTTTCGGTTTTTTGTCCTATGTCGGCAACTTCCTGCTGCACAACAGGCTGAACGCCATGTATTTTATATCCCGGTTCATACTGCCGGAGGTCATCTATACGACCATTGTATTTGTTGCGCTGTATAAGCCGCTTGCTTACCTCAACACAAAGCTGTACAGCAAGGATAAGAGGAGGATGCATAATTTTGATGAGAGAAATATTTGATTATGTGCTTAGTTTGTTAAGATCAAGACTGCTTCCGCTTGCACTTGTTTTTACGCTTATGGTCGGCATACTGGTCAACCGCCTGTTTACTCTGCAGATAATCAACGGCGAGTCATACATGACAAACCTGTCAGATTCGATTAAGAAAACAACCAGCGTGGCGGCGACCCGAGGAAGGATTTTTGACCGCAACGGCGTCCTGCTGGCCTACAACGATCTGGCGTTCGCCGTAAAAATAAGCGACAGCGGCATTTATAAGGATAATGAGACTAAAAATGCAGCGGTCAACAATGCTATTGAAAAGACTTTGCAGATAATCGAGTCAAAAGGCGACAGCTATTACAATAATTTCCAGATAGAGTATGCGGGGAATAATGGCGAAGAGGACATGTTTGAGTACACTGTTTCAGGAATGCCGCTTCTCAGGTTCCAGAGGGATTCTTACGGAAAGGCGACAATCGGCGAGCTGACGGACGAAGAAAAAGCATCAACAGCGAATCAGATGGTTGATTTTGAATGCGAGCGCTACGGCATTGACAGGGACAGCTGTTCGCCGGAGCATCTGCTTGAAATAATCAGCCTGCGGCTTAGCATGTCAGCCAATTCCTACAACAGGTATATGGCATTTACGATTGCCAATGAGGTTTCTGATGAGACGGTTGCTGCGATCCTTGAAAATTCAGGAGAGCTTGTTGGCGTGACTGTGGAGGAGCAGTATATACGCAGATATGTGGACAGCGTTTACTGTTCACAGATCCTTGGCTATACAGGAACCATATCATCATCTGAGCTGGAAGATCTGAAAGCAAAAAATGACTCCTATGAGGCAAATGATGTTGTCGGCAAGACCGGCATTGAGCAGTCAATGGAGCTTGAACTGTCCGGGAAAAAAGGTTCAAGGACAGTTTATGTCGATACCGTTGGGCGCATAACCGAGGTTTTAAATGAAACAGAAGCCGTGGCCGGAAATGACGTATATCTTACAATTGACATCAACTGGCAGAAGGCTATATATGAAGCAATAGAAAATGAACTTGTTTCCATTATCCGGAACAATATGACAAACGGCGACACCAAATACACATATAACAGTTCCGGAGATGTATCTGCTATTTACATCACTGCCAAGGAAATTTATTTTGCGCTTATCGACAATAATATCGTATCGCTTGATAAGATAGCTGCCGGAGAGCATGAGAACGAGCGGAATATTTATTCTGCCTTCCAGCAGAAAAAAGGCGCTACGATGAGCTGGCTTCACGCGGAGCTGACTGATTCGCCGACCGAATACGGGAAACTCAGCGAAGAAAATCAGGCATATATATGGTATATTTATAAGGATCTGCTGAGGGCGGAGAATATCTTTAACAGCGATAATGTTGATGTGAACGATTCCGTATACCGCAACTGGAATGATGGAAATTCCACAAGCCTTGAGGAACTGTTAAAATATGCGATTGCAAAAAACTGGATAGACATGACAACGCTGACAACGCAGCAGTATACCAGCCTTCAGGAGTCATATGACGCGCTGCTGGAATATATTTTTAACGCACTTGAAACTGACACTGATTTCCATAAGAAAATGTACAAGTATCTTGTGGAATCGGGAAGCATTTCAGGAAGGCAGGTGTGCATGCTGCTGTTTGAGCAGGGCGTGCTTGACAGCGATGATGACTACCAGTCGCTCGTCTCAGGCCGTCAGTCTGCATATGATTTTATATCAAAAGCAATCGAAACAAAGACGATCACGCCGGCGCAGCTTGCGCTGCGTCCGTGTTCCGGCTCATGCGTGATAGTGGATCCTAACAATGGTGATGTCCTTGCGCTGGTATCATACCCAAGCTATGATAATAACCGGCTGTCCGGCTCTGTTGACGCAGAATATTACAGGCAGCTCAACAGCGATAAATCAACACCGCTGTATAACTGGGCTACACAGTCACAGACGGCGCCGGGTTCCACATTTAAGATATGTTCAGCAATAACTGCGATGGATACCGGGCTTATCAGTGCAGGAAGCACTTATTATTGCTCCGGCGCTTTTACGAAAGTCACGCCGAACCCACGCTGCTGGCAGTTATACGGGCATGGCAGCGAGACAGTGCCGACTGCCATACGCGACTCCTGCAATGTATATTTCTATAATGTAGGCTATGAGCTTGCATGCAGCAGTAACGGGCGTTACAACAGCACATATGGGACTTCTCTGCTGCAGAAGTATGCAGAACAGCTTGGGCTTGCAACGCTTTCAGGCATTGAAATACCAGAAAAAGCGCCATCGGCGTCAAATACGAATGCAATCACATCAGCCATCGGACAGGGTTCGCACCTGTACAGCTGCCTCAATCTGGCAAGATATGTGTCAACGATCGCCAACTCAGGCACTTGCTATAACCTGACGCTTGTTGACAAAATTACAGATTCAGATGGCAATCTGGTACGTGATAACCAGGCGGAGGCTGCCAATCAGATGCAGCTCTCCGCAAGCACATGGAACGCAGTCCATTCAGGCATGATAATGGCAGGCAGCTCTTATGTTTCACTTAGCCGCATGAACCTGTCCATTGCAGCAAAATCCGGAACGGCGCAGGAGAACAAAAAAGAGCCTGACCATTCGCTGCTGATCAGCTATGCGCCTTACAATGCGCCAGAGGTGGCCATGGCCGTATCCATACCAAACGGATATACTTCAAACACTTCCATTGATTTGATGGCTGAAGTTTACAAAATATACTATGGGATAGAATAACAATATTCAAAATAACAGTTAGGAGAGTCAGAAGTGAAAAATTCAGTTGTTATTAAAGGCAATAAACATGGGATTGTTGTCGTGCTGGATGCCCAGGAAGATTTTGAATCATTAAAATCTCAGGTTCAGGAAAAGTTCCAGCAATCTGCGAAATTCTTTGGCAACGCCAGCATGGCTGTAGCATTTGAGGGCAGGAAAATGTCAACGGTTGAGCAGTGTGAAATCCTGAATGTCATATCAGATGTAACAGAGCTTAACATTGTATGTATCCTTGATAATGATGAGGATATGGATTCCCGTTTTGTCCAGGCGCTTGAAAAAAAGCAGAACGAAGAGAACGCATCTTCCGGCCAGTTTTACAAAGGAACACTTCGTTCAGGGCAGGTGCTTGAGGCTGAGAGCAGCATCATAATACTGGGCGATGTAAATCCCGGAGGGCGCGTCATAGCGAAGGGCAATGTCATTATCCTTGGCGGACTGCGGGGCAATGTCACGGCCGGGGCAAACGGAAATGAGAATGCTTTTGTGGTCGCACTTGAAATGAACCCGATGCAGATAAAAATCGGGGACGTGATCGCAAGGAGTTCTGACAGCGTATCAGCCAAAAAAGGAAAGCACAAGGTAATCCAGCCGAAGATAGCCTTTGTGGAGGACAATAATATTTATATTGAGAACCTGGATCAGAATGTATTGGAAGATATCCATATAAATTGACAAAAAACCATTGATAAAAATTGCAGCATATTGTAATTTAATAAATATTTGGAGAAAATAACGTGATTTGTGCATATGCATTACAGCTTCTGCCACAAACCCGTTATGCGCAAAAGGAAGCGCAGGAATGGAGGTAAAAATGAGTGAGATAATAGTTGTAACATCAGGTAAAGGCGGCGTTGGCAAAACTACTACAACAGCTAACATAGGTACCGGGCTTGCAAAACTGGGGAAAAAAGTCGTAATGGTAGATACAGATACGGGACTTCGCAACCTTGATGTCGTGCTTGGCCTGGAAAACCGTATCGTTTATAACCTGGTAGATGTCGTTGAAGGCAATTGCAGGATTAAGCAGGCTATGATCACGGACAAGCGCTGCCCAAAACTGTATCTTCTGCCGACTGCTCAGACAAGGGACAAGTCTGCTATTACGCCGGAGCAGATGATAAAAGTGCTTGACGAGCTTAAAGCGGATCCGGAAGGATTTGATTACATAATCCTGGATTGCCCGGCAGGAATAGAGCAGGGGTTCCAAAATGCCATAGCAGGCGCCGACAGGGCATTGGTTGTTACAACGCCGGAAGTTTCCGCTATCAGGGATGCAGACAGGATTGTGGGGCTTCTGGACGCGCACGGCCTCAAAGACCATGAGGATCTTATCGTAAACAGGATCCGCATGGATATGGTAAACCGCGGCGAAATGATGTCAATTGAAGATGTAAACGATATACTGCAGCTCAACGTGATCGGTGCTGTTCCGGACGATGAGAACATTGTAGTTGCCACTAACAAGGGGCAGCCGCTGGTGGGTGATGACAGCCTTGCAGGACGGGCATTTATGAACATATGCAGGCGCATCATCGGCGAGGAAGTGCCATTCCTTGATCTGAACGGGAAGGGCGGCTTCTTTAAAAAGTTTTCATCTTGGTTTAAGAATGATAAAAAATAATTATGTGCCATGGAGGAACGTGTGAAAAACATTTTCACGCACGGATCTTGCCGCTGCGCGGATCCGCAGGTTAAGTTAAGATGGGAGAATAAGATGAGCTTAATGGATTTATTTAAGAAAAAAGGCTCTAGTGATGTTGCAAAAGACAGGCTTAAGCTTTTACTGGTTTCCGACCGGGCAAACTGTTCCCCGGAAGTCATGGAAATGATTAAGAATGATATTATAAAAGTAATATCAAAATATATGGTTATAGATGCGGAAGGCCTTGATATTCAGATTACTTCTACGGAATCTGACAATAACAACGGTTCAGTTCCGGCGCTTTTTGCCAATATACCGATTAAGGATATGCGCGGCAGCGACCGGTAAAGCCTTCCAAATGACTATAAATTAAAATTGTTCAGAAAGAGGCGTTTGTATGTTAAAAAAATATCAGCTCCGTTCCTATAATTTCAGGCTTTTCATATTGCTGATCATAACGGCTGTATTTGGCATCGTTATAATTAACAGTGCAAACCCTGCTTATACCATGCGCCAGGAAATCGGCCTTGTGCTTGCAACCATAGTGATGGTGCTGATCTCCTTTGTGGATTATACCTGGCTGCTCAGATTTTACTGGCTGTGTTATCTTGTAAATATCGCGCTTTTGATTGCTGTCCCGATTGCAGGAAAATCGTCAAAGGGCGCACAGCGCTGGATAAATATACACGGTTTCCAGTTCCAGCCATCTGAGCTTTCAAAAATACTGCTGATACTGTTTACGGCCAAACTGATTGCCATCTACAAAGACCGCCTGAATACCTGGCAGTTTTTGATGATACTGGCTGCGCTGCTTGCTGTTCCGCTGTTTCTGATCGTTACGCAGCCTGACCTGTCAACAACGATCGTTATTATCACGATACTGCTGACTATTATATTCTGCGCGGGATTGAGTTACCGGATCATCGGCATAAGCCTGTTAATCCTGGTGCCGATCAGTGCAGGATTGCTGCTGTATATCAGCAATCCCGATCAGAAGCTTCTTGAAGGATATCAGCGCGACCGGATCATGTCATTTATTGATCCGGAAAAATACAGCGATGGCACGTACCAGCAGGAATATTCCGTACAGGCTGTAGGTTCCGGCCAGCTGTCCGGGAAAGGCCTGAACAATGACGACCCTTCCTCACTCAAGAACGGCAATTTTATTGCAGAGGCGCACACGGATTTCATTTTTGCGGTAATCGGCGAAGAATTAGGTTTTGTGGGCTGCTGCTGTACAATTCTACTATTGTCATGGATAGTGTTAGAGTGTATAATTGTTGCCATAAAGGCGAAGGATTTTGCAGGACGCCTGGTTTGCTGCGGCATTGCGGCCTATATCGCCTTCCAGAGTTTTATTAACATATGTGTCGTGACCTGGCTGATGCCTAATACCGGACTGCCTTTGCCGTTTTTCAGTTACGGACTGACTTCGCTGGTATCTACTTTTATTTCTATGGGCATTGTTTTAAATATCAGCCTTCAGCGCAATGTTGAGCGTGATGACGACATTTTTTCACCTGACTTCAGAGGATAAAAGAAGGGGGAGGAATTTTTATGAATATTGGTTTGATTGCGCATGACGCCAAAAAAAAGCTGATGCAGAATTTTTGCATTGCTTACAGGGGAATCTTGAATAAGAACCAGCTTTTTGCGACTGAGACGACCGGGCGTCTGGTTGAGGAGGTGACTAATCTGTCCATTCACAAATTCCTCGCCGGGCATCTTGGCGGTACTGAGCAGCTATGCGTGCAGATAGAGCATAATCAGATAGATCTTGTTATTTTTCTGCGTGAAGCTGTTAACATGCTTGATCATGATCCAAACCCTGACCAGGTATGCAAGCTTTGTGATATGTACAACATACCTCTTGCGACCAATGTCGCAACAGCTGAACTTCTGATAAAGTCGCTTGAGCGCGGAGATATGGAATGGAGAGAAATTTATCAGTAAAGTGCGGGAAGTACTTCCGGCCGCTTGCGGCATAGGCCGTCCTGCCGGGAAGTACTGTGCCTCACACTTAGCTTTGACTGTTAAGTTTTATTATATTTTTCCTTTATAATGACTGCTGGCTCATATCTGTGATCCTGCCGTATGCGCTGACAAGGTACAGACCGCAGAGTCCGACAACTGCATAGATGATCCGGCTTATCCATGTAGCCTGGCCAAATATAAATGAAACCAGGTTGAAGTTAAAAAAGCCGATCAATCCCCAGTTTATGGCACCTATGATCACAATTGTAAGAGCTGTATAATCAAAGCCTTTTGAGTTCATGATGATACCTCCTAAGATTAATCTTGTTGTTGTTACTTGTATTATTGTGGCTGAAAGCTGTTAAATTATAATGGAAATTAATGTTAAACGCGGCCGCTTCGACAGAATATGCGCTGCTGTTTTAATTTTAAAATGGTAATTGATTTTTGACAACGGAGCCTAAATGATGGGAAATACAAATTACAGGCGGCGCTCACGCTCCAATGCCGGACGGCAGGCAGCACATGGACGTCATGAAAATGTTCATAAAAAATCAGGCAATTATTCTAAAAATCACAGAAAAATTGTTAAATACAGGCAACGTCCAAAAGCGGCTGCATTTATTTTTTTGCTTGTTTTATTTTATGTAATATGCTTTATAACAATGTATATAACTAAAGCGGATGTAAAGACATATGAGGTAGATACGGGTTCGCTTACGGCTGACACCGTATATACAGGACTTGCGCTGCGCAGCGAACATGTATATGCGTCCGATTATTCCGGAAATATCAATTATTACCAGCGCGAGAGCGGGCGCGTGAAAAAAGGGGACACGATCTACACGGTTGATGAATCAGGCCGCGTGTCTGAAATACTTTCCCAGTATACGCAGTCCGGTGAAAATTCGCTTTCGCCGCAGAGGCTGTCATCAATAAAGTCGCTGCTGAACAATTTCAGAACAGGCTATGACGGAAATAATTTTTCAAAAATTTATGATTTAAAGGCTGATATCAATACGGCCGTCCTTGAGGCAATGAATGAGAGCATCATGGATAATATTGAATCTATTGTCGCCAGCACTGGAAGCGAAGCGCTGTTCCAGACAGTCAAGACAGAAGGAGCCGGCATTGTAATGTACTACCTTGACGGCTATGAGGACAAGACGGCTGATACGATAACGCATGATGATTTTGACAGTTCAGGCTACAGCAAGCAGACATTAAAATCAAATGACCTGGTCGTTACCGGCAATCCGGCATACAAAATGATAGAAAGCGAAAACTGGGATATCATTATCCCGCTGACTCAGGAAGATATTGATGCTTATGACCTTACCAACAGGACATCTCTGACCATCAGGATAAAAAAAGATAATCTGACGACAACAGCTGCGTTTTCGGTTATCCATAAAGATGATTATTATTATGGCAGGCTCAGTTTGGACAAATATATGGTACGCTATGCACAGGAGCGTTTTCTGGACGTTGAGATTATTACTGCCAGCAGGACAGGATTGAAAATACCTCTTTCTGCCATTACGCAGATGCCGTTTTATACGATACCGGCGGAGTATATTACTAAGGGCGGCAACAGCAACGCCTACGGTTTTATCTGCGAACAGTATGCGGACGGTGAGGTTCAGGCTGTCTTTGTTGAGGCTGACATTTACAAGGCTACGGATACAATGCTGTATGTCAGCCAGGAAGGTTTTACCGCAGGCACAAATATTATCAAGCCTGATTCGTCAGACCGTTTTATTATTGGCGCTACAGAGAATCTGAAAGGCGTTTACTGCATAAATACCGGATATACTGTATTTAAGCTTGTTGACATAATTGATCAGAACAATGAATACTGTATTTCCCGAAAAGGAGTGTCTCATGGCATTTCCATTTATGACCGGATCGTACTGGATGCGGAAAAGTACACGGCAAATAAAATGATTTATTAGCGAGGTGCATGCAATATGTTGGCAGAACAGATACAAAAAGTGCAGGAGGAGATTGCCGCCGCCTGCAAACGTGCCGGGCGCGACCCGTCAGGCGTCACGCTGGTTGCCGTCAGCAAAACTAAACCTGTCGGCATGATCGAGGAGGCCTATGCGGCCGGAATGCGTGAATTTGGCGAAAATTACGTGCAGGAACTGGTGGACAAAACCAGCCGGCTGCCAGATGACATACACTGGCATATGATAGGACATCTGCAGCGCAACAAGGTAAAATATGTCGTTGGCAGGGCGGAGCTTATCCATTCTGTGGATTCTGTAAGGCTTGCCGCCGAAATAAGCAAGGAAGCGGTTAAGCAATGCATTACAGCCAATATCCTGCTTGAGGTCAATGCCGCAATGGAGGAGAGCAAATTTGGATTTGCGCTTCAGGAGGTCGAACAGGCAGTCCGTGAAATTGCTGCATTTCCGAATATCTGCATAAAAGGACTTATGACAAGCGCTCCTTATGTGGAAAATGCGGAGGAAAACAGAAAATATTTTCGCCAATTAAGGCAATTATCTGTTGACATCAATGAAAAAAACATTGATAATGTCTTTATGGATGCCCTGTCTATGGGTATGACAAATGATTATGCGATCGCTGTCGAGGAGGGTGCGACACTGGTGCGTGTAGGAACTGCAATTTTTGGTGCGCGCAGCTATAATTAATAGATTAGGAGTGTTATGATATGGGTATTTTTGATAGTGTGATTAATGTTTTCCGGCTTCAGCATGATGATTATGATGACGACTATGATGATGATTACGAAGATGAAGACTACAGCTTGAATGATGAGGAAAAAGGCTCTGCGCGGAAAAATCTGTTTTTCGGAAGCAGGAAGTACAAAGATGATGAGGAAGATGATCTTGACAGCCGTCCGGCGGACAAACCTAAGGCAGCCGGACGCAAAGTCGTTCCAATCAAGGCAGGAGGAACAAGAGGGTTAGAGGTAGTTGTTATCCGTCCTGAGACTATGGAAGATGCCAGTGAGATCACCGATACGCTTTTGAGCGGCAAGGCTGTAATTTTGAACCTTGAGGGTATCCATGTTGAAACTGCTCAGCGCATAGTCGATTATTCAGCAGGTTCATGTTACGCGATGCGCGGAAATCTGCAAAGGATCACCAATTTCATATTCCTCGTTACGCCGCCGAATGTAGATATTTCAGGCGATATACCGGAACTGGTTGCAGGCGGCATTGACCTGTCTACCTTCAATAAGAATGAACCTAAATTCTAACCGATAATGGCGGGGCTGCTGCATTAAATAACATCTTATGTATCTTAATGCGGCAGCCTCCTTTTAGAAAAACGTGCCAAAAGCACAAACGTGCCTAAAGCACATATGTGCCATAAGCACAGAATTGAGGCAAAAATGTCAAAAACGATTACTGTACATGACCATGATATACCTATTTATAACATTGAGATTGAGCATGATTTTTCGCGGCTTGCAGAATGCGTTAAGTCTCTCGGCATCACAGGCCGTAAGCTGGCAGTAGTGTCAGACAGTAATGTCGGCCCGCTTTATGCGCAAGATGTCAAAAATGAGCTTGAAAAAACAGGCAACGCCGTGCATGTATATACTTTCCAGGCTGGCGAGGCTAACAAAAACCTTGATATAGTCCAAGATGTATATGAATTTTTAATTCAAAACAGGTTTGACCGCAAGGACATGCTGGTTGCTCTCGGCGGCGGCGTTGTCGGCGATCTTGTAGGCTTTACGGCGGCCAGCTACCTGCGCGGAATCCAGTTTATTCAAGTGCCAACATCACTTCTGGCTCAGGTTGATTCCAGCATAGGCGGCAAAACGGGAGTTGATTTCAGGGCGTATAAAAATATGGTCGGCGCGTTCCACCAGCCTAAGCTTGTTTATATGAATATTTCCACGCTGAGCACGCTGAGTCCAAGGCTGTTTAATTCCGGATTTGGTGAGATAATTAAACATGGCTTGATAAAGGACAGGAATTATTACAGCTGGCTTTCAGAGAATACGGAAGGCATACGAATGCATGACCCTAAGGTTCTTGAAGAGATGATTGCAGCCAGCTGCG
Organism: uncultured Lachnospira sp.; assembly: GCA_947628875.1. Classification (GTDB taxonomy): domain Bacteria; phylum Bacillota; class Clostridia; order Lachnospirales; family Lachnospiraceae; genus Lachnospira. Next base: position 4,098 of record CANRBP010000005.1, on the reverse strand, counting down.
ATATAAAGCGGAAGGTTGTAGAATTTGATCCGACAGAGAAGGGTGATCGTGCGCTTCTGAATTTTGGCCATACGCTTGGTCATTCGATTGAAAAGCTGACCGGTTTTTCGCTATATCATGGAGAATGTGTTGTGCTTGGCATGGTCGCAGCTCTTGCAGTCTGCCGTGAACGCGGATTGGTTACGCAGGAAGATTTCAGTGATGCGATGGATATGTTCAGTGCTTACGGCTTCCCGCTGACGGTATCAGGACTGGACGCGGACGAAGTAATTGCAGTATCCAAGAACGATAAGAAAATGGATGCCGGAAAAGTCAAGTTTATCCTGCTTGACGGCATCGGCAATGCATATATAGACATGACCGTGGACGATGGCACAATGCGGCGCGCGTTATCGGCGGTCATACAGGAGCCTCTGTAATATGTTTAAAAATGTTTGTAAAGATTTGTTTATACGTTTCCGCTCACTGCTTGTCTTTCTGGCATGCTTATCCATGCTGACAGCTTTTGACCTGCTGACGAAGCAGGCGGCTGCCGGCGCACTGAAAGGCAAGATGCCTTTTATTTTGATTAAAAATGTTTTGCAGCTGGAATACCTGGAAAACACAGGTATTGCATTTGGCATGTTTCCGGGATCACGCATATTTTTTATGCTGGTTTCGGCTGCTGTTATTGCGGCTCTGTTTTGGGCAGCGGCGAGGATGCCGTTTAACAGAAAGTATGCATGGCTGCTGGCTGCGGTCACATTTCTTGGGGCAGGGGCGGTTGGAAATTTTATAGACCGCATTGCACTGGGTTATGTGCGTGATTTTATTTATTTTAAGCTGATAAATTTCCCTGTATTTAATATTGCAGATGCCTACATTACAGTCGGTTTTATAATGCTTGGGTTTTTGATGCTGTTTGTGTACAGTGAAGATGATTATGATTTTATGAAGCTCTAGGCCGAAATATGAATAAAGTGATTTGTATTTCAGGCCCGGGAATGGAGGAAAAATGACGGACGGCCAGCAGGAGTGTTTTTATCTTTTTGTGGACGCCAATGAGGACGGGGAGAGGATAGACAAATACCTGTCAGAGGAATTTGATAATTATTCGCGATCATTTCTGCAAAAACTGATAAAGGATTCTTGTGTGCTGGTAAACAACGAACCTGTAAAAAGCAGCTACAGGGTATCGCATGATGATAAGCTGAAGGTGGTTGTACCGGCACCGGAAAAGACGGAAATTGTCCCTGAAAATATACCGCTTGATATTCTGTATGAGGACGATGATATTATCGTGATAAACAAGCCGAAGGATATGGTCGTGCATCCTGCTGCGGGGCATTACAGCCACACGCTTGTAAATGCACTGATGTACCACTGCAACGGAAAACTTTCTGGAATCAATGGCGTTTTGCGGCCCGGCATAGTCCATAGGATAGACAAGGATACAACCGGGGTACTGGTTGCCTGCAAAAATGATTTTGCGCATCAGGCTGTCGCCAGCCAGTTAGCCGTCCACTCAATTACAAGAAAATACCAATGCATCTGCCACAACCGTTTCAGCCAGAATGAGGGTACTATTGACGCTCCAATAGGCAGGCATCCGGCGGACAGGAAAAAGATGGCTGTAAATTACAGAAACGGAAGAAAGGCAGTAACACATTATCATGTACTGGAAAATTTCAGGGATATGGCATATGCGGAATGCAGCCTGGAAACAGGACGGACGCACCAGATCCGCGTACATATGGCATCTGTCGGGCATCCGCTGCTTGGCGACAGCGTATACAGCCAGACAAAGTCTCCCTGGAAGCTTTGCGGACAGACGCTGCATGCAAGAATTCTGGGATTTGTTCATCCCAGAACCGGGGAATATATGGAGTTTGAAGCGCCGCTGCCGGATTATTTTGAAAAGATTTTAGGCATCCTGCACTCCAGGTGATAATGACAGGAGAGTTACGTTAATGAGAAGAAAAGAGTTTATCGACATCATACTTAACAGTATTTCAGACAAATTTGACATATACCACAATTATTGGTTTGACGGCAAAAAGTTTGTGATTTATGCATACAGCTACGATCAGAATAACCGTTATGAATCAACGGGGGATTCCTCCAAACTGTGGGATTCTCGTACCTTTGAGCATCTTTTTTTTATTAACAGTGACAGCCTCAATCGCGAGCAGCTGGAAGAGCTTAAAAATTTTGCTATTGAGAAGATTGAACCGCATTTTGTGCGCGGCGATGGGAAATATCCCGTAAAACACCATCTTTATTCATATATTTCATTTATCATTATCACTCGGAACAAGCCGGCGATGGAAGTTCAGAAAGCAATCGAACAGCTTAACTGGACAAAAAATTATATGCTTTCTGCCAAAGGTTACACCGACCTGCGCATGGCATGTGTTACGCCGCGCGAATACAGCGTTATTGCAAGTCCGTCGGCAAAAGATATATCAGATTTTTTGATGAATATTCTTCTGCATATTGACCATTATGAGGAGGAATAAATGTTTACGTCATAATGCATTAAATTAACTTAAAAATAAAATTTAATGGATTTTTATCCGGTTTTGTTTTATAATATTTATAATATAAAAACCAAAGGTTAATTTTAGCGCTTCTTGGCACAAATTTACAATAATGAGCAATAAGCAGCGCAGAAATGAGGAGTATTATGGACGACAAGACAGTTATCACTATCGGCAGGGAATTCGGAAGCGGGGGACATGAGATTGGCAGCAAGCTTGCAGAGCGTCTTGGTATTAAATGTTATGACAAGGAACTTCTGGAACTGGCTGCAAAGCAAAGCGGCCTTTGTGAAGATTTATTTGCCTCACAAGATGAAAAACCTACAAACAGCTTTTTATATTCGCTTGTAATGGATACTTATTCGCTTGGATACACAAGCTCTTACGTAGATATGCCTATTAACCACAAGGTATTTCTTGCACAGTTTGATACGATTAAAAAGCTGGCTGAGCGCGAATCATGCATTATAGTAGGCAGATGTGCCGATTATGCGCTTGAGGATAACCCGTTTGCGATCAGCGTATGGATAAAGGCCAGCATGGAAAACAGGATCGAAAGAATTAAACGCCTCTATGAATTAAGCGATTCCAAGGCGGCTGATCTGATCCAGAAAACTGATAAGCGCAGAGCAAGTTATTACAACTATTATTCGAGCAAGAAGTGGGGCGAAGCCAAGAGCTATGATCTTTGTCTGGACAGCGGAGAACTTGGAATTGATGGTTCTATTGAATTGATTTTGAAATATATTGAACTAAAGGAAAAACATTTTAATAATAAATGATAGGATATTATTGATTTTATGGATTTTAAATATCAGAAAATCAAAAAAGTGGACATTAAAAAGTGGCTGCTGGGAGGCAATGCAACAATTTATGCAATCATTTTGGTTGTATTCCTGGCAGCCGTTATTTTTGTGTTTGCAAGCATGCGGACGGAATCGCTAAAGGAGGGGCAGATGCCTTCCTCGGAACCTGCCGCGAATACTGAACCGGAATCCAGTTCAAATTATGTAGAAGAAAATCACCAGTACCAGATTAAGGTAAATAAAAGCCAGAATTTCCTGACTGTTTATAAGCTTGGCCAGAATATGGAATTTACTGAGGCATATAAAGTATTCCGTTGTTCTGTGCATAAAGATGTGCAGACAGGAACAACGTCAGTATCAGAAAAGTATATCTGGCGGCGCCTGGAACAGTCTGTATACGGCCATTACGCGTCCAGGCTTGGAAATGGGGCATATCTTCATTCCGTGCCTTATCAGGCGCAGGATACATCATGGCTTATAACTGCGGCATACAACCGCCTGGGAAGTCCTGCCGATATCGGCTCCATATATATGGCAGCATCAGATGCCAAATGGATTTATGAAAACTGCGCACTTGATACGGAAGTAATAATTTATGAAGATGCATCTGAAACGCCTGCCATTGCACTCGAAGAGCTTGAAACACTGGCTGACGGCACAAGGGTTGACCCTACAGATGAGCGCATGCAAGCCAACAGCGTGCCGACAAAGATAAAGTATATGACTGGTGTCGATGACTGCACAACGCCGCTAAACGCGCCGTTTGACCAGTG
>CANRBP010000004.1 GCA_947628875.1 uncultured Lachnospira sp. | reverse complement strand
CAGCCACGCCGGGGCAGGCTGTGTTGCAAGAATAACGGACGGCGGACTGCTGGAGTGCGTGTTTGATGAACCGCAGAGGGCAGTCACGCCCGGGCAGGCGCTCGTATTATACGACAACGGATATGTGCTTGGCGGCGGCACTATAGTCCTGCCGCCTCTGCCTGCAAAAGCCGCAGGCAACTGCTGAAATTTGAAAAGAGGGATAACATGAAGGTATCAACAAGAGGAAGGTATGCGCTGCGCCTGATGCTGGATCTGGCGATGCATAACACAGGGGAAGCTGTCCGTTTGAAAGATATCGCAAGACGGCAGAATATCTCTGACAAATATCTTGAGCAGATCATCGCCGTGCTCAACAAGGCCGGATACGTGCGCAGCGTGCGAGGCGCACAGGGCGGCTACATGCTGAAAAAAGAACCGAAGGACTACACGGTCGGCATGCTCCTGAGGCTGACGGAAGGGTCGCTTGCACCGGTAAGCTGCGTTGATGATGATGCAGAAAGGTGCGGCCAGGAAGCTGAATGCGCGACTTACCGCGTATGGCACCGGCTGAATGAGGCGATAAACCAGGTTGTTGACAGCATCACGCTGGAACAGCTCGTGGAATGGCAGACGGAGGCCAGCGATAATTATAATATATAAAACATATGCATTAATTTTTAAGAAAGGACACATCAATGAGCGAACTGATTTATATGGACAATGCGGCAACAACAGCCGTCAGGCCGGAAGTATTTGACAAAATGGCTCCGTTTTTTATGGAGAATTACAGCAATCCTTCCGCCATTTATTCTTTTGCACAGGAGGGGAAAAAGGCGGTTGAAGATGCCAGGGAGCAGATTGCATCAAGCCTTGGCGCAAAACCTCAGGAGATTTATTTTACAGGCGGCGGCAGCGAGTCGGACAACTGGGCATTGAAGTCTGTTGCAGAATCATACCGCGGCAAGGGCAAACATATCATTACAACGTCAATAGAGCACCATGCTATTTTGCATACGGCGGAATACCTGGAAAAACAGGGTTATGAAGTGACCTGCCTCGGCGTGGATGCAGACGGAATGGTCAGCCTTGATGAACTTGAAAAAGCCATCCGTCCTGATACTATATTAATAAGCGTTATGTTTGCAAACAATGAGATCGGCACAATCGAGCCGATCGCGCAAATCGGGGCAATAGCAAGGAAGCACGGCGTCCTGTTCCACACAGATGCTGTTCAGGCTTATGGCCATGTTCCGATTCAGGTCGATGAGATGAATATCGACATGCTCAGCGCCAGCGGCCATAAATTTAACGGTCCAAAAGGCATAGGCTTTCTGTATATAAGGAAAGGCATAAAAATCGGCTCTTTTATCCATGGCGGCGCACAGGAGCGCGGCAGGAGGGCAGGCACAACCAATACGCCGGGAATTGTAGGCATGGGTGAGGCTTCGCGCCTGGCTCATCTTGAAATGGAAGAAAATATGCGCAAAGAGGCAGCTATACGCGATTATCTTATTGAAAAAATCGAGAAAGAAATACCGTTTGTGAAGGTAAACGGTTCCCGTACTGACAGGCTGCCGAACAATGTCAATGTATGCTTCCGATTTGTTGAAGGCGAATCTCTCCTGATCATGCTGGATCAGAAGGGCATCTGCGCATCAAGCGGATCAGCATGTACATCAGGCTCTCTGGATCCGTCCCATGTGCTGCTTGCTATCGGACTGCCGCATGAGATCGCGCACGGCTCTCTCCGGCTGACCATATCGCCTGAGATTACACGGGAGCAGGCTGATTACGTTGTAGAGAACCTTGTTCAGATCGTAGGCAGGCTCAGGAGCATGTCGCCATTGTATGAGGATTATGTAAAAAATCAGAAATAACCATATAAAATCAGGAGGAAACTATATGTACAGCGAAAAAGTAATGGATCATTTCACAAACCCGCGCAATGTGGGAGAGATCGAGGATGCAAGCGGCATCGGCACAGTCGGCAATGCAAAATGCGGCGATATTATGCGCATGTACCTCGATATTGACGAGGATACCAAGATAATCCGCGAGTGCAAATTTAAAACATTCGGATGCGGCGCAGCTGTCGCAACGAGCAGCATGGCAACGGAACTTGTAAAAGGCAAAACGATCTATGAGGCGCTGAAAGTCACAAACAAGGCCGTTATGGAAGCGCTTGACGGGCTGCCGCCTGTGAAGGTGCACTGTTCCCTGCTGGCTGAGGAGGCTATCCATGCGGCGCTTTGGGATTATGCGCAGAAGCACAACATAACCATTGAAGGGTTAAATCCTCCGAAGGCCGATATCAATGAAGATATTGAAGAAGAGGAGCTGTAAAAACAGTGTCTTGCCCCAACCAAAAAACGGACTGACGCAGCAAGCTGATGCGTCAGTCCATTTTTATTTATATTATTATTTCAAGGATGCCTGAATTTTATTATTCATCATCTTTAGGAAGCCCCTGCATGTACTTATGCATGGACTCGGCAACCACCTTGCTGTGCGCAACCGCTTCAACAACGGTTCTTGCGCCGTTGACCACATCGCCTGAGGCAAATATGCCGGGACGTGATGTATGCCCGGTCTCGTCCGCATCGAGCAGTCCGCGCGCGGTAGCTTTCAGTCCCTGCGTAGTATTGACGATACGGTTCTGCGGCCCCTGGCTGATGGAGATGATCACGCTGTCTGACGGATACAGCTTATCTGAGCCTTCAACTTCTGTAAGCGTACCGTTTTCATCTTCTATGACATCTCTGAATATTACCCCGTTGTCTTTAATTTCTACAGGCTTTTTGTTAAATTCAAACTGAACGCCCTCAAGCTGTGCGTAGCTGAACTCATAGTGGCTGGCGGCAACCTCTTTGGTGAGGGAGAAACAGGTCAGCTCCTGCACGCCCTTGCGCAGTGCAGTCCTGGCCACATCCATCGCGGCATTGCCTGCGCCTATCACTATGACACGCTCACCGAGCCTGTAGCTGTCAGGGTTGTTGAGATAATTTATGCCAAAATGGACATTGCCGAACGTCTCGCCTTTGATATGCAGAGAATTAGGCTTCCATACGCCTGTGCCGACAAAAATCGCCTTGTAGCCATCGCGGAAAAGGTCATCAATGCCAATCGCGCCTCCGATCGTAGTGTTCGGACGGATCTTTATGCCTTTCAGCTCAAGATGGCGGTACTCAATATCATCTAATACGCTCTTTGGCAGGCGGAATTCAGGAATGCCATAGCGAAGCACGCCGCCTATCTTATCCTTTCCTTCAAATATCGTTACCTGATACCCGTATCTTGCAAGTATAATGGCAATCGTTATGCCGGCAGGACCTGAGCCGATGATCGCCACGCGCATGCCGTTTGACGGCTTCGGCCCTGCGGTCATCTGGTTTGCATAGGTAGATGAAATATAATTCTCAATCGTTGAAAAATGTACAGGAACGCCTTTTTTGCCAAGAACGCAATGCCCCTCGCACTGTTTTTCATGGTTGCAGACCAGGCTGCAGACTGTGGTCAGAGGGTTGTTCTCAAAAAGCATTTTGCCAGCCTCGTTCAGCTTGTTTTCTTTCAGCAAGCGGATCGCCATAGGGATATTCGTATCGATCGGGCATCCCTTTTGGCATTGCGGCACCTTGCACTGTAAACAGCGGTTTGCCTCGTCCATTACATGTAATGCCATACGTTAAAATCCTCCTCATACTACAAAATAATGCTTTGACAGATGTCAAAAAACTTATAAGCCTCCTGCCCTTCAAATCCAGCAATAAAGCAGAATATCCGATACCGGGGCAGAATTGTCTGATAAGTTTATTATAATTCATCCGGCTCAAAAAAACAATGCAATTTTTGCTTGACGCAAACGGCTTTGTCTGTTAGACTGTTTTACATAAAAGGGAGTAGCTTGCATATATTACGGAATCAATACGGTATATGTAATATGTTTTCGTCAATACGGGAAGGTTTTCCCCGGAGCATGTTCTAAGAAGCGAGACTTTTATTGTGGCGTTTGCGTTGCAATAAAAGTCCCGCTTTTTTGTGCAGTTACGCAAGATATATGCAGCCTGCCCCCGGCAGAGCTGATGAAAGGAGTACAGGCTTTTATGAAAAACAATTTAGAAAAGCAGCCTATGCCAAAATACCTGCTGGCAGGCGCCCTGCTGATCCTGCTGTACTGGAGCCTTAATAACATCAACGTAATTGACGGCTATATACAGGCGGCAATAAGGCTGGTTCAGCCATTCCTTATCGGCGGCGTCATTGCTTTTATTTTTAACGTGCCTATGCGGCAGGTGGAAAAGCTGGTGCTGCCAGGCGCCAGGTATGCAGGCGCCAAATACCAGAGCATAAGGCGCGCATGTGCTTATGTCATTACACTGGTCATGATCCTGGCTGTAATAACTATGGCGATGTTTGTTGTCGTGCCGGAGCTGGTCAGTACAGTCGCCGACCTGATACTGACGATTCCTGCCAACATGTCAAACCTGCAGAAACTGCTGATGGAACAGCTTGAGGAATATCCTGTCTTAAAGGAAAAACTGTCAGGTTTGTCTATTGACTGGGACATGGCATTAAAATCAGCTGCCAGCTTTTTGTCAAACGGGACAATTTTATCGAGCGGCACAAAGGGGCTTATCATGGGCAGCATCGGCGCAGTAAGCAGCATTGTGTCGGGGATTACATCTTTTTTCATCGGCTTTGTATTTTCTGTCTATATACTGTTCCAAAAAGAAAAACTGGGCAGGCAGGCGACACGGATCCTGTATGCGCTTTTTTCTGAAAAAACAGCAAAAAAGACGCTGGAAATTGCAAGCCTGGCCAATACGACATTCGCAAATTTTCTGTCCGGGCAATGCCTTGAGGCCGTTATCCTTGGCAGCATGTTTGCAGTTTCAATGAGCCTGCTTCATATGCCTTACGCGCTGCTTATCGGCATACTTATCGCCTTTACGGCGCTTATACCTATCGTTGGGGCATTTATAGGATGCGTTGCAGGGATAATCCTAATCGGTTTTATCAACCCGTGGCAGGCTGCCGGCTTTCTGGTTCTGTTTCTGGTTCTTCAGCAGATTGAAGGCAACCTTATATATCCGCATGTTGTTGGAAACTCTGTCGGACTTCCGGGAATATGGGTCCTCACGGCCGTTACCATAGGCGGAAACCTGTTCGGCATCGCCGGGATGCTTACATTTATCCCGATCTGCTCTGTACTGTACGCACTGTTCAGGTCGTACATCAGCCGGAGGCTGAAAGAAAAACAATTGCAAAATGATGAAATGTAGCAAAGCGCAGAAAAAGCGCGGAAATGGAGGTTAAAATGCAGTTATTGCTCAATGTTGTTTTATTGATTGTCGGATTTGCGGCACTGATCAAGGGTGCCGACTGGTTTGTGGAGGGCAGCGCGGCTCTGGCGGCGCGCTTTAAAGTTCCTGGCGTTGTCATCGGACTAACCATTGTCGCCATGGGGACAAGCGCTCCTGAGCTGGCTGTCAGCACCTCGGCCGCCATTGCAGGTTCAAATGCGATCGCCGTCAGCAACGTGCTTGGTTCAAACTTTTTTAACCTGCTCGTTGTGCTGGGCGTTTGTGCCGTGCTCTCGCCTATGAGCGTTGAGGAAGGCATCATGCGCAGAGATTTTCCGCTTTCCATTGCGTTCACCCTGCTTCTGGCCGTATTTACCGGCGGCGGGCTGCTGATTGGCAGCCGCGCGATCCCGGCCCGCCTTGCAGATGAAGTCGGCGCTTTAAGATGGTGGATGGGCCTGATCCTGCTTGCACTGTTCATCTGCTACCTGGCATTTACAGTAAAAACTGCTCTGAAAAACCGCGCGGAGGGCGAAGCGGTAAAAGACATGCCGATGTGGAAATGCCTTGTGCTGATAGCTGTTGGCGTAACCGCCATTATTATCGGCGGACAGCTTGTTGTAAATAACGCCAAGGCTATCGCGCTTGCATGCGGCATGACTGAGACTCTTGTCGGCTTGACGATCGTTGCCATCGGCACATCGCTGCCGGAGCTGGTTACATCAGTTGTAGCCTCCTCGAAGGGACAGAACGGCATGGCTGTCGGCAATGTAGTCGGCTCAAATATTTTTAACCTGCTGCTGATTTTGGGCGTCTCGTCTTCCATACACGGCATTTCTGTCAGCATGGAATCGCTGCTTGATACTCTGCTTCTGATTGCCGTAAGCGTGCTTATTTATATTTTTGCAAAAACAGGCAAAAAGATCAGCCGCGCCGAGGGTGCTGTCATGGTACTTATCTATGCCGCCTATACTGTATTTGCCATTATCAGGTAACTGAAAAAAATCTGCGTATAAACCGCATAAAAAGTTTATACGCAGATTTTCTGGTTAAAATTATTGGTAGAAACAGAGCATGCAATGAGGAGGCAGATCCAGATGATTTCACTGATTGGCATAGGGGTATCCGGAGAGTCATGCATCGGAACGCTCTCATTTTACAGAAAGAACAGGACGGCCGTCCCGGAATATAAAATATCCGACACGCAGGCGGAGCTTTGCCGCTTTGAGCAGGCGCACAGACAGGCCATAGAAGAACTTAAAGAATTGCAGGAGCAGGCCGGGCAAAAAGCAGGAGGGGAGGAGGCGGCGATCTTTGAGATACACCAGATGATGCTGCAGGATCAGGATTATTGCGGATTTATCCGCGATGCCATTCAAAATCAGCATGCCAATGCATCATATGCGGCAGACATGGCTGCCGGGCACTTTTCGGAAATGTTTTCAGCAATGGAAGATGAGTATATGCGCGGCCGCGCGGCCGATGTGCGCGATATATCAGAACGCCTTATCCGCCTGCTTAATGACGGGCAGGCGGATACGCCTGAAAGCTTATTTGCACAGTCCGGGACGGAAGGCTTTATCCTCGCCGCCGATGACCTTGCGCCGTCTGAGACTATACAGCTTGACAGGGAAAAAGTGCTTGCTATTGTTTTAAGGCACGGATCGCAAAATTCCCACACGGCAATTCTTGCAAGAAGCCTTGGCATCCCTGCGGTGATCGGCCTTGGAGACGGATTGTCTGAGGAATATGAAGGAATGCAGGCGGCCGTTGACGGCGCCGCCGGAAAGGTTTATATCTGCCCGGATACTGAAACGCTGCACGCAGTACAGGCAAAAAGCGAACAGGCCGGACAGCGCCGCAGCCGCCTCAGCCGCCTGAAAGGCACGGCAAATATGACAAATGACGGCAAAAAAATAGAATTATATGCAAATATAGGCAGCATCAGCGAGATAAAACAGGCTCTTGAAAATGATGCAGGCGGCATCGGCCTGTTCCGCAGCGAGTTTTTATATCTGGAAAATACGCATCTGCCTGCGGAAGATGAGCAGTTTGCCGCTTACAGGCAGGCAGCTGAGGCGATGGGCGGCAGGAAGGTCATTATCCGCACTCTTGATCTTGGCGCGGACAAACAGGCTGATTACTTTCCGCTGGAGGCGGAGGAAAACCCTGCACTGGGATTCCGCGCGATACGCATCTGCCTCGCGCATCCTGATCTTTTTAAAACACAGCTTCGCGCGCTGTACCGTGCGGCGGCATACGGAAACATTTCCATTATGTACCCGATGATCACGTCTGTGGAGGAGGTTGAAGCCGCCAAGAAAATCGCTGCTGAGGCGCAGCAGGAGCTTGCCGCAGGCGGCATTCCTTTCCGCAGCAACGTTGAAACAGGCATTATGATTGAAACGCCGGCAGCTGCCCTGATAAGCAGCGAGCTGGCGCCTATGGTTGATTTTTTCAGCATCGGAACCAACGACCTGACGCAATACACGCTTGCCGCCGACCGGCAGAACCCAAATATCGGGCAATTTATCAATCCTCATCATAAAGCGGTGATGCGGCTAATAAAAATGGTTGTAGACAATGCACATCAGGCCGGCATATGGGTCGGCATATGCGGAGAGCTTGGCGGCGACATTTCCCTGACCAGGACATTCCTCAAGATGGGCCTGGACGAACTGAGCGTGCCGCCGGGACTTGTGCTTCCGGTACGTGATGCCATACAAAATATTGATCTGTCACAGGAGGAAAAGAAAGAAATTGAAAATCACATTTAATGAAAACAGGGAACTGGTAGCAAAGCTGAGGGAAGGACTGAAGCGCAAGGACGGTTACTGCCCGTGCCGCCTCGAGCGCATTGACGACAATATCTGCATGTGCAAGGAATTTCGCGATCAGATCGCCGATGAAAATTTTGAAGGGTATTGCCACTGTATGTTATACTATAAAGAAAAATAGCGATTTAAAGAACAATCAGCGGAGATTTTTATGGAAAAAATATCTCATTATTTAAAAAGCCATATCATTGTTGGAGACGGCGCTTTTGGCACATATTACGGCTCGCTTTTCGATACGCGCAAGCTGCCGGAGGAAGCCAATATTACGCACCCTGAGCGCGTGGAGGCGATACACCGGCAGTATATAGAGGCCGGCGCCGGTTTTATCCGCACCAATACTTACGCGAGCAATACCATTTCTCTTAAAACAGACATTGAAAGCGTCCGCCGCAATATCCGCGCAGCCTGCAGGCTGGCCGCCGGGGCAGCGGCGGACGCGCAGAATGCACAGGCAAATCAGGACTCTCTCATGCATCCTGTGTTTATTGCAGGCGATATCGGCCCAATACCTTACAGCCAGGCCTCGGAGCAGAAACAGGCCGAAAAAGAATATATTGAAATATGTAAGATTTTTATGGACAGCGGAGCTGACGCGATTATATTTGAAACATTTTCCCAGCTTGAGGACATACTGCCGGCACTGCGCTACATAAAAGGCTGCTCCGATATTTTTGTCGCTGTACAGTTTGCAGTCAATCAGTACGGCTACAGCAGCGCCGGGCTTTCCGCGCGCAGGCTTCTGGCTGATGCCGCTGCATTGGGCGTTTCGGCTGCCGGATTAAACTGCGGCATAGGACCGGGCCATATGGCTAAAATATTTTCCGGACTGACGCTGCCGTCCGGGGTCTTTATCACGGCAATGCCCAATTCAGGTTATCCGCAGGCTGTAAGCAACCGCATGGTATTTGCCAAAAATAATGAAGATTATTTTGCCCGAACGGCGGCAGGCATAGCCGCATACGGCGCAAGGATAATCGGCGGATGCTGCGGCACGACTCCGGCCTGCATCAGCCGGCTGGCCGGAAATTTAAAGCAGGCCGCCGCTGCGCAGCCGCGGCAGGCAGGCGAGCCAGAAGGCAGCGACAGGCCTGTGCAGGTAAACGCCTTTTATGCCGGCAGGCCATCTGGCAGCAAGCTTGTGGCTGTCGAGCTGGCTCCGCCTTTCGACAGTGACGACAGCAGGATCATGGAGGCTGCACACTTTCTGCAGCAAAGCGGCGTGGACGTGCTGACATTTCCTGATTCGCCTTCAGGCAGGACGCGCGCTGACGCCATTCTGACGGCCGAAAAAGTATTTAAGGAAACCGGCATCTGCGTAATGCCGCATCTGTGCTGCCGCGATAAAAATGCAATCGCGATGCGTTCCCAGCTGCTCGGAGCGCATATAAACGGCATCCGCAATTTCCTGGTCATTACCGGCGATCCGGTTCCGTCAATGATGCGCCAGACTGTAAAATCGGTCTTTAATTTTGATTCAGTCGGGCTTATGAATATTATCCGTGACATGAACGAGGAGCAGTTTGCGCATTCCCCTGTATGCTACGGCGGCGCAATCAACCAGAACAGGCTCAATCCGGATGCCGAGGCGGAACGCATCCGGAAAAAAATCAAGGCAGGCGCTGAATTTTTCCTGACGCAGCCTGTATTTGATGAACAGGGCGCGCAGCGGCTGCGCCATATCAAAGAGCAGACGCAGGCAAAAATCTTATGCGGAATAATGCCGCTTGTAAGCATGCGCAACGCGCTGTTTATGAAAAATGAAATGACCGGCATAGAAATCTCCGATGACGTGCTTGGCCGCTACCGTAACTGCGAAACAAAAGAGGACGGCGAAGCCGCCGGGATTGCGCTTGCCAGAGATGTTATCGCGATCACGCAGGATTTTGCTGACGGATACTATTTCACGTTTCCGTTCAACCGCGTCCACATGCTGCCGCATATAATGGAAGATATGGAAATATTTCAGGAAAAATTTAAAAAAGCAGGGAACTAACGGAAAGTAATTGTTGAGGAATAAGAATTCTTTTGCTATTATAATATTAAACAGGCACAGAGGGCAGTTATTTTCAGATGGCAGAGACAGCGGCCAGCACAGGCAATGCGCCTGTATCACAGGTAAACAAGTGCAGTGCGCAGAAAACAGCGCAGAAATGGAATTTTTATGGATGAAGCACAGGTAAAATATTTTATCCAGGCAGAAAGAAAAAAGGGCACGACTATTGAAGAGCTGATTTTCATATTGCATGATCATCAGGTGCCGTTATATGAGATTTCTAATTTTTTAGAAATTTCAATCAAGTATGTCGAAGACATTTTAAGCGACAATTAACATTTTGGCGGACACTCCCGGTATGGCCGCTGTCTTTACCGCAACTTTGGCCTTAATTTATTGATGCCGTTTCAGCAATTTTTGCTTGCAGGAAAGAGCTGGAACAGATATAATAACATCTGTCAGGAGGTTGATCGCATGGAGGTTTACGAACTGCCTATTACAGCAGAGGAATCAAGGAATTACCACTGTTTTTTTTATAAATTGAAATCGCTGTGCTTTAAGGATTGGGTCAGGGCATATATATCGGCAGTCTGCTGTTTGAGCCTGTTAGTGCTGGCTCTCTATCTTATTTCTCAGAGCGCGCTGCTTGCTGCATGGTACTATACAGGACTGCCGGGCAAGATACTGGTATTCCTTTCTATCTTTCTCTTGTCTGCTGTCCAGCGCTCGCGCACGGTTCAGCTGCGCCGGATGCTCAATAAGTATGTTGTCCAGAGCATGTATGCAGAAATCATGGAGGGCGGCGTCCAGCTGAAAAAAATCCGGGTTCTGCGGGACCGCATACAGATTTTTTACTGCCGGCAGAATGAACAAAATTATTAACACAGTTAATAATATATTAAAGAATAATAACAGAAAGGATTTGATAGTATGATCGTTGCTGGAGCTAGGTGTGATAAATGTGGCCGGGTCGATACGATTCCCTATACATCCGATACAACTGTACAGGTTCTTTTAAGGCAGAAGGGATGGGTCTTTAACGGCCGGAAATGCA
This sequence comes from uncultured Lachnospira sp., assembly GCA_947628875.1. Lineage (GTDB taxonomy): Bacteria > Bacillota > Clostridia > Lachnospirales > Lachnospiraceae > Lachnospira. The sequence continues at coordinate 22,541 of CANRBP010000004.1, read as the reverse complement.
TGTGTCAGGTATGCAACATAAAATATAACACGGGCAAAAAAAGTTAATTAAATTTGAACAGGCAGGCACGCATAACTTCGCTAAAGTCAGGTTTAACGAAGTCATGCGTGTTTTATTGCGCTTATGGGTTAATACGCAATGAGTTTCTGCATTTTGTATTTTGCCTGCGCCAAAAGCGCACATCACGTTCCGTGATGTAGCGATTGTGTACAAAATCGCATCTGGAAAACTGGTTTTCCGAATGCGATTTCTGTACACAATGGCAATGCTGCCATAGCAGCATGCCTTTTTGGCGCAGGCAAAATACAAAATGCAGAAACTCATAGGTATTTAGTACTTGCATATCTTGCAGAAAATGTTTATTATAAAGTTATAGGTTATCGGAACGGAAATTTAAAATATTTTTTATATTTGCCTTTTATATGCGCAGAAACAGCGCAGAAATGAGGATTAAGATGCTGATGGATTTTTTCAGGGAAAAAAAGAAACAGCTTATTATATTGCTGGCTGTTGTTCTTTTTGTGGCCGGAGGGTATGCAGTCCGCATGGTTACATGGCAGATCAGCTGCAAACAGCAGGAAAAAGAAATTACTGACGTCCTGGATACGCTGACTTACGCGATGGACGACAACCAGCAGGAAGTCAGCCGCATAAAACAGCTTTTGGATCATTCGGCCCTGTCCGACAATACCCGCGGATTGATCTACAAGGCTCTTGTTGAGCTGACATGCCTGTCTGAAAATGAAAACGATTATAACGATTATGCAGGCTGGGGACTTTTTTACCTGTTGGAGAGCGGCAATTACAATGACGGCGCAAAGCTTGCATCTGAATATGCCGTCCGGCTGTATACGAACGGCGGTTATGCGGCTGCGCTGCTTCTGCTGGACAATATTGCCCTGCGGACGGATATAAGCGCGCTGACAGACCTTGAGGCGCAGGCTTCATATAATCTTGTCTATGCATATCTTCAGCAGTTAAAGGGACAGTATGCAATGTCGTCCAAGTATATTTACAGGGCAAGAGAATGCATACGGAATATAGATGGGGACAGCAGGGATTTCCTGCTTGCGCGGTACAGCCTGATGAATGCAAGGCTGTATGTCTACCGCAAGGAATTTAATACTGCAGCGCAATATCTTGCAGGCTATTCCGAGACTGACTCTTTTGGGCTTCCTGAAAGCAATATATTTTTGATTACCGACTATCTTCTGCCTTATTATGAGCTGAATATCAAAGTGGCTCTGGCTGACGGGAACTGGACGCAGGCTGCAGGCTGCCTTGACCAGTATCTGGCTTACTGCCGGGAATACAATTTCCGGATGCTGGAGATTAATATGCTCCAGTATTTCATATCCAATTCGGAAGGACTTGCAGAAAACGGCGTGCAGCAGGAGAAGCTTGAGCAGTACCGCAGTTCTTATGATGAAGAAAGCAGCCTTGCACTGGCGGAAATAAGCCAGAACTACACTTATACCCTGCTCTACAATGTTGAGAATGCATCAAAGGAAATGCGCGCAACAAAGGCAAAACAAAATACAGAAACACTGTCTCTGCGCATTTTTATTATTATTTTTGTAGCCGGCATACTGGCTTACTGCATCGTCAGCATCATGCTTTACTACTCCACTCTTGACGGCCTGACGAGGCTGAAAAACAGGAAAACTTATGACCGCGAGCATACGGCGCTGGAAAAACAGAAAACCGTATATTATCTGCTTATTTTAGATATTGACAATTTTAAGCGCATCAATGATACATACGGTCATGAATTTGGCGATGAGGTGCTCCGCAAGATATCTGAGATATTAAAGCGGCGCGTAAAAAAGGCCGGCCGCGCTTACCGTTACGGCGGTGAGGAGCTGTGCGCCATTATGAAGACTTCTGATGCCGATGCCTGCCTGGAACTGGCGGAATCGATCCGCCGGGAAATTGAAGAAACCAAATGGATCCATGGCGTAACCATAACGGTCAGCGGCGGCATCAGCGCCTCCATAGACGGACACAACCCGTTTACAACGGCTGACGAGTACCTGTACTATTCCAAACAGAACGGTAAAAACAGGATTACCTCGCGCTTTACGAATTTGTCATCTCGATAAACTGCTCAAGCTTTCTTTTGGCTGAACCATTCATAATAAGCTCGCGCGCCTTATCTATCGCCTGATGCATGGTGAGCTGGTCTGAAGCTATATAAATAGCTGCTCCTGCGTTCAGCAGCACAGCATCCAGCTTCGGACCCGGCTGCCCATCGAGTATATCCATTGCGATTTTTGCATTTTCCTGCGGTTCGCCGCCAACAAGATCCGCCTTATTGCAGCGGACAAAGCCAAATTCTTCCGGGGTGATCTCATAGCATTTAAATTCCTCACCCTTAAATTCGCATACCTTAGTCGGAGCGCTCATGGAAATTTCATCGATCGAATCTGTCCCATAAACTACCATAGCGCGTTTTACGCCAAGATTATGCAGGACATGCGCAAGCGGTTCAACCAGGCTTTCGCTGTATACGCCTAAAAGCTGCATTGTCGCGCCAGCTGGGTTTGCAAGCGGCCCAAGGATATTAAACAAAGTACGGATTCCTATCTCCTTGCGGACGCCGCCAACGAAACGCATGGCCGTGTGGTATTTCTGCGCAAAAAGGAAACAGATATCAGCTTCCTTCAAAATCTGTGCGCTTTTCGCCGGCGCGATATCAATCTTTACGCCGAGCGCCTCAAGGCAGTCCGCCGTACCGCACTTGCTGGAAGCCGCACGGTTCCCGTGTTTGGCCACAGGTATGCCGGCGGCGGAAGCAACAAGCGATGACAGCGTTGAAATATTAAATGTATTTGAACCATCACCGCCTGTCCCTACGATCTCCAGTACGTCCATATCATTCAGGAAGCGCTCGCAGTGGGAACGCATGACCTTGGCTGCGGCCGTGATCTCATCAATCGTCTCCCCCTTCATAGCCAGCGCTGTAAGAAATGCCGCTTTTTGAGCGTCCGTAGCCTGGTTTGTCATGATCTCATCAATCACGGCGGTCATCACTTCGGTGGACAGATTTTCACATCTGCTCAATGAATGAATTGCTTCTTTAATCATTTTATTCTCCCTTTCTGCGCTGCCTTCTCAGCATAACGCAGCTTTGTGCCAGGCAGCGCGCAAAGAACTTTACACAAAGCCGCTCTTTACAAAGTAGTTTTATTTTATTTAAAATTAAAATGAACATCACCATTTGTCAACTGTTTTATTGTCAAGAAACTCAAATTTTATCGGTTTGCGGCCACATTTTACAGCTGATGCGCGCCAGATCCCTAATCTCCTGACGACAGCTCCTCAAGCAGCGAAAGAAGCGTAATAACATCAAATGCATCATTAAAAATAAATTCTTCAGCCAGCGCCATGATATTATCCTCCGAATATTCGACTTCCCTTGAAAAAACATGCACAATATCCAGCCTGTCCTGTACGGTAAAATTATGCTTAAAGTCCAGCCAGCGCGCGATTTCCATATCATGAACCATAAGAAGGCCTGCCGTAACAAGCTGCATTTTGCCGACAACATCATGGTCGTATGCCGCCTTCATAAAATAGCGGTAAATGTAATAATTTATCAGATTTTCATATTCGCAGATGCGCGATCCTGTCATTTTTAAAAATTCCGCCGACCAGGAGCGGTATGCGCTGTCAGGCTGTCCTTCATGAAGCCTGCTGATCACATGCTGTACCGTTTCCGGAAAACTGACGTTTAGAGTTTCCAGAGAAAGGAATACCTCCGCAACTGCCCTCATGCGCTCATTGAGCGGAAAGGCGCCGGACTTTTCGGTGCGAGCCTGATCTAACGACTGTCGGACACAATCATATGCGCCGTCAAAACTAAAAGTTTCGCAAAGCTCTGCAGCTGCCCCATAATCGTTTTTATTAACAGCCTGCTGGATCATATAACAGGCCTGCAGCATGGCCTGAAGCTTTTTAAACAGTCCGGTTCCGGACTTATGCACAAGTTCCAGGAACTTCCCACGCAGCAAAAACAGAGGACCGCCAAGCTTGTCATCATACTCTCCCCCGGCTATTGGCATTTCCCCGCTTTCTTCAAGCAGTTCCAGATGAAAAGGCTCCCTGTCCAAAATTATAATGCGTGCCGCCTCCTCACAGGCAAGTCCCAGCCCTGTTTCCTTTACATTCCCATAATATTCCGAATAACGCGGAAACTGCTCGCACACGGAGCACAATGCATCGCTTCCGAGCGATATGAATATCTCGCACAGATTTTCATGGTTTAAAAACGGGCATTTTTTGCCAGCCAGCCTGAAATGCGGCGTATCCTCCATATCTATTGCCGAGCGCAGGCGGCCGCCAAAGCTGTTTTGAATTTTCTGATAGCGTGCAGCCGTCTCCTGGTCGATTTCAATCTCCCATCCTCCCATGCAGCAATTGTCTTTACATGAAGAGGCAATACAGGTAAATTTTTTATAATAATGAGGAACATAGGTTTTCATAGTCACCCTCCAAAAGTATTTTTAAGCTATGGTTTTCTAAAATTTTTTCCTGCGTTCTGGATAGTGTACCACTCCTCGCGCGATATGTCCACCTCTCCCCTGCCCCATCGTTTCCCTTTTTCCGTTTGCATTTGTCCCTGCTTTTCATTATAATAATAATCAAAAATAAACGCCTGCGCTGTCTCGAGGAGGAAAAAAGCCATATGGAACAATACTCAAGACAATTTATAGAAGAACTCGCCAAGCATATAGATCCGGCGATTACAGAATTTTTTCAAAAAAAGCATGATATATTCAAATTTCCATGCAAGAGCTTTACGCAGCTTGTCGATGAGACTCTTATGGAATATCTTGAAGGAAAAACAAGCCGTGAGGATCTTATTCCTGTTATTAACAAAATTAAAAAGTCGCGGCTCCAAAAGAGGGCCCGCTGGTATAAATCGTACATTAACGATATTGACACCATCAGCATTGAGGATTCAAAGCATCCCCTGGCTCATGTCATAAGCATGTCGCGTTCCCTGTCAGTTGAACAGTATGTAAATATCTTCGGCGACAAGGAGCTCGATGAGATAATCCTGGAATATAAAGCTCTGGCGACTGCATGGAAGGAAGATTCCAACAGCCTGCTGATTACATTTCCGGGCATTTCCTCGTTTACAAATAATTCTATTTTCCACTCTCTGAAAAATGACCTTATCATCAGTGCGTGGAAATATATTGACGGCGAACTTGCCGGAAATATCGACTCATACCTGCGCATGTTCCCTGAGGAGCTGCTGGAAAAACCTCTATTCAGCCCGTCCTCATTTACGCTTATGATGGAAACGGCCTCAAATAACCTGCTCAGGGAAATAATAACTGACGATGAGGGCACTGAGCTTTTGGAGGTAACGGTCAACAGCGGAAAGCTCACGCCGCCAAAATCCATGGACTCTGACGACTTAAAGCTGATAAACGCCTTTATATCCAACATCAACATGCAGGAGTTTTCGCGCGAGAAATCCGTCGTTGTTGACCTCAATACGCTTGGCAAGGAAATCGTAGACTACCATGTTGGCAAAAATGTGCTGAACAAAATTTCCAATTCATGCAGGAAGCTGGTCGAATATAACTTCTCCTACGAGGAGGAGGGCAGCAAGATGTATTTTAACCTTTTTGACAATATCGCCATCAAGGAAGATGCCGAGCGCCCTTACGCCATCGCGCAGTTCGGCGAGATATTAAGCAATGCGATTATCAAAAAAAAGCTGATATCGATTACCTCTGCTTCCTATGACGTGCTGCAGAACAATCTGTCGCGCATCATATGCTATGCAATGAAGCGCGAACAGATCGCCAACCAGCTGACCGGCTCAAATGAGTACAGCTACACGTATTTCCAGAAGATCGTGCGCTTCAAGCTGAAAAATAAAAAGAAAAACCTTCTGCTGATACAGGAAAGCCTTCAGGAATTTGTGGATAACCATATCGCTATAGACCATTTTGAGCTTAAAAACGGCGTTTTTATCATACATTTCCTGCCTCTGTCAGATGCAGAGATTGAAGATCTGAACTTTAACAGCACAAAACCGGCTGTTGCCATAGAGTCCAATCCTCTCAAATAGGCAGGGTTTTCCCCTGCCCTTCTGCTTCTGCATGTGCTTGCGCGGCAGAATGTAGACATATTTGGAGTAAATTATCCGATGCAAAAGCTCAAATGTAGATAAAACAGTAGTAAAATTTAAAAATGTAGATAAAATCAGAGTAAAATCATGATTTTATTTATTTCTATCAAATACTATGTTTTTTATCAATAATATTTTTCCTGCTTTTAAATCCGCCATCTACATTTTTTCCGGCATATCCGAATCAAAATGTCTACATTTCCAGTGTAATAACAGCTGTCATTATGAGGCCTGCGAACCGCCTGGCTGAGCGCTTTATCAAGATGTAGATAAATTTGGAGTAAACATCACAAAATCTAAGTTTTAAGTCTACAATCAAAATTTTTAAAGAAATTGTGTAGATAAATTTAGAGTAAATTTTGCTTATCGCCAAAAAATGTAGACAATTACGGCGTAATAAAATGCTTTTTCTTCAATTTGTCGATAGATATCAAGTAAAAAACCCGGATTTGATTTTTATCACCAAAAACTGCTAAATTAAGCATGGAAAGGTGGTGAAAAATTTGGATAATTTCGCAAATATCGGTAAAGCGGTACTCCTGCAGTCACTCGGCCTTCAAAAAAATTATACTGAAATCATAGAGGATCATACAGACGTTATTGACTATAATGCGCCGTCCTGTTCAGACTGCAAATACCGCGCGCTGGTTCAGAATTTTCCTGAAGGGTCGGAAATTTACGAATCTGCTCAAAATGCCTGCAATAATTGTCCAAATAAAACGCTTGTCAAAAAAGCCGTATGCAAAAAGGTCTACCATAACGAGAAAAACCGTTACGGATATAAGCCAAGGCTGAAATCAAATGCTATCAGGCTTTTTTTGCTTCTGCATTTTTATCACCCTGACCGTTTCGGCATTATATCGGGAATTGATTTAAGCCAGCTTGGCGCGCGCCTTGGCTGTGACATCAAAACTGTAAAAAACAACCTTGAAATTTTAAAGAATTATTCTTATATTTCTTATTGCAAGGTATCCCCTCACTGCATCAACCTGTGCATCACCGATTACGAGCAGTATTACCTGCCTGCCGCACGGGGCGGCCGCGGATTTCTGGTGCTGTCAAAGCCGCTTCTTGAGCAGCTGCTTTCGCTGGACAGCCTTATTTCGCTGCGCCTCCATCTCAGGGAGCTGGTTGAACTTGACAGCCTCAATGCGAAAGGGCCGTTTACAGCCGTCTCAAAAACTTATCAGGAGCTCAGGCGCTTCCTGCCTGATTACTGCAAGCCCTGCCTCATTCGCCAGGCAGTGCAGCCTGCCAGCCGGATTTTTGACATTTCTTTTAACGGCTCTAATGTACGTTTTGAAATACGCGATGCATTCAATGCGCGCAAACAGAAACAGGAATGCTATGATCGGTATATTTGCATGTTTCAGGATTTCATGAAAGAGTTCAATGAAACTGTAATTTATATGAACAGCAGCAATTCGGTTCCGCCTGACTATGCTGCGTTCTTTGACGTTCCGTCAGTGCGCGAATACCGGCTGATATGCATACGGGACTTTGAATTTGAAGATATGGCGCAGCTTGCGCTTCAATACTCATATGATCATGTTATGGACGCTTTCTGCCAGATTTATAAAACATACATGCTGCATGGGCGCAACGTTGTGAACCTGGGCGGCCTGCTCCGGACCGCGATAATATCCAGATTGTCATCTTCCCATCAGGCTGCATGACCTGCGGCCTTCTTTTTGTGCGCTTTTTTCCTTATTTTTTTCCGTTTTTTCGCGCCATTATTATTTTTTATCCGTTTTGTATGCTTATAATTTGAATTATATACAAATAAAATTAAAGCTTTGAAAAAATACGATTCAAAATCAGATAAAATTTTTCCACATATGGAAAGTTTTCTACATTTTTTGTAAAAAAAACGACTTTTGAAGGAAAATTTACTTCCGTTCTGCGGAAAAAATAAACTTCTTCCGCCAAAAATCCTGCCTGCACCCGGCACTTTCCGGCGCGGATTTTTCAAAAAGCCAACCGCCGTATCAGGCTTTAACCAGCTGTATCTGCGCAATACAGCTGGCCTGTTTTACCAATATCTGTTTTATTAATATTGTACTGTATAATACTGCACTATAAAATATTATATATATTTTAAAATTTCTGCATTTTATATATTATATGTGCCAAACGGATATGCCTCAATAAATTTTAAGAAGACAGATCAGCCAGAAGATCCTCAAAGCGTCTTTTTAATATCTCAACCCGGATTTTAATATCCTGATCGGCGCGTATGACAGATTTGTTATTCTTTAAGATATCAAATTTATTTTCAAGTTCCGTGAGCGCCAGTTCGGTTTTTGCAATAAGAGATATTCGTTTCAGCTCCGCATCAGACACTTCCGTCTGGCGAGCCTCCTTCTCACGCTGCTGCTGCTTCATTTTTTCAATATTCGTCTGCAGCTTTGCACGCTCTTTTTCAGCCTTGTCCTTTGCCTCCGTTATATAGCGTATCTCTGCTTCAAGCTCTTCACGGCTTTTTGAGGCAGCTGGCGTTTTTTCAAGTTCGTTTATTTTATTCTCAAGGAAACGGACGGTGCTTTCTTTTTCGGCGATCTGGGCATTTGCGTTTTCAAGTGCCTGACGGTACTGCTTCGCCTCGGCTGCACGCTCTTCGGAAAGCTTTTTTATGGACTGGAATTCCGCATTGTCGATACTTCCGCTGTTTTTTATAATGTTAAGTATGCTTTTCTGCGCATCTTCATCGAGCTTTCCGAATTTGTCCGCCTGATTCAGATCAATGCCGTTTTCATTCAGCAGCTCGCTCAATTCCGGGATTAAATTTTCTGCGGTTGTATATTTTCTTGCCTGCCGCTCAGAGATATTGAGCTGTTTGGCGATTTCAGCATTTATATTCCTGATTTCGCCTTTCAGTTTTTTGGCTTCGTAGAGTTCCTTGAGGCGTGAAACTTCCCAGCGCTTTACCTCCATGGAGGATTCACGGACATCATGGTTTGCTGAAATAAGCATAATCTCTTCATCAATCTCGCTTATGTCGGACTTTTCGACTTTACACGGGATTCCGGCAGGAAAAAGCGTATTGTAGTCCTGTTCAGGCATTTTCATGATAGCATGGTAGCGCCTTTCGCCTGAGACAAGCCTGTATACATCTTGGTCGGCATCATAGAGCACGGACAGGTTGTGCCGCAGGCCATTGACCATAATGCTTTCCATTAAAGAATCTATTCCGTCCTGCGTATATTTTTCATTTTTAGGATTGGAAATAATGCGGTCTTTCGGGATATATTGGAAATTATATTGTGTCTTTGCCTGGAGTTCTTTCAGTTTCTCCCCTCCAGCGTTATCAAGGACGCCGGTTTTTGTCATGCCGGCGCTAAAAGTTTTTTTAGCCATTATTTTCCTCCTTTCATATATTTTTCAAGGCTGTTGAAATGCTGCGAATCCATCAGTTTAAGGTAATTGACCAGTTCAATGTAATCCTGTGCCGCAGTGCAGCGTTTGTCATATGTAAGAAGCGGTTCAAATGTTGTGTTTGACTCGCTGACGGCGATACAGTTGCGAATGGATACAGGAAGAAATTTATCACCGAACATATTTTCGTAGCTTTCAAACATCTGCCTGAATAATGTAGTCCGTCCGGCTACGCGCGTCATAAAAATGCCTGCAAATTCAATGGACAGCGAGTATTTTCCGTTAAGCGCATCGATAATGTCTATAAGCGACATAAGTCCATCGTAGGAAAAATTATCAACGCAGATAGGCGTAAGCACTTTGTCGCTTGCGCACATGGCACAGGTAGTCAGGTACGATTTAAACGGCGAGTTATCGACAATTATATAGTCATATAATTCTTTCAGCAGGCCTAAATTATATTTTAAAATCAGCTCCACTGCCCCTTCCTTGCTGCGTTCATAGATCTTATAGACAATGGCGCTTAATTCCCTTGATGCAGACAGTATTGAAATATTTTCATATTCTGTCGGACATGTAAATTCCAGCACGGCATCAGGCCTGAGCTGTTTTTCACAAAACAAATGTTCGTAGTTGATGCCCGGATTGCCTCCATCTTGCCCGAACATTTTTGTTGTGTTCATTTGGGGGTCAAGATCAATGAGAAGCACCTTGTATCGTGCTATCGCCAAAATTTGCGCAATAGTTATAGCTGATGTAGATTTGCCAACTCCCCCTTTTTCATTAATAAGGCTGATAACTTGTGACATAATTGCCCTTCCTTTGTGTTTTGATTTTTTTTGAACTGAGTTCACTTTAAATTTATTATACATGATATTCTCCTAAAATCAAGTTTATTTAATTTTTTGAGTTTCAGAATTTTAGAGTTTCATAATTTTAATAACGGATTACTATAATATATTCATGTTTTAAGAAATATATGATAATGCCGATTCAAAAAATTTTAATATAAAAAGTGAACTGAGTTCAAAAAAATCAATGAAAGAAAAAATAAATTTAATCTGGAAAAATTTTATATAAAAGTGAACTGAGTTCAAAAAATTTTATATGCCAAAAGTGAACTGGGTTCAAAAATATCTTTATGCCAAAAGTGAACTCAGTTCAGAAAAAATCTTAATTCTAAAACATGAAAAAAAGAACATATATTTGGCATATTATAAAAAACAGAAAACTGAAATGTATAAAAATATGTACAAGACGGCGCCATTGTTTTATAATAGATAAAGCTTTTATGCTTTATAAATGTTTTATAATATGGAGGACGAAAATGATCGTATCTGAAAAAATGCATGAATTAGGGAGCAAACGCTCCACTATACGGGAGTTATTTGAATATGGGAAACAGCGTGCGGCTGTTATTGGCAGTGAGAACGTATATGATTTCAGCCTTGGGAATCCGACTGTGCCTGCGCCTTCATGCGTAAATGAAGTTATACGCAGCCTGACAGAGGAATTAGATTCTCTTTCGCTGCACGGCTATACATCGGCGCAGGGAGATCAGGAGACAAGGCAGGCGATCGCCGGTTACTTAAACCGGACATACGATACATCATTTAAGGCGGAAGATTTTTATATGACAGTGGGCGCAGCCGCAGCGTTATGCATATGCTTCCGGGCGCTAACATCATCGGCAGACGATGAATTTATAGCATTGGCGCCGTATTTTCCGGAATACAAGGTTTTTGTGAATGCGGCCGGCGCCAGCCTGAAAGTAGTCAGTCCGGACACGCAGTCATTTCAGATAAATTTTGAAGAACTGCTGAAGACGCTGACGCCTCATACAAGAGGCGTGATCATCAATTCGCCGAACAATCCTTCCGGTGCGGTTTATTCTGCACAGACAATTGAGAAACTGGCATCAATCCTTGAGGAAAAATCAAAGGAATTTGGAAGGCCTGTTTATATAATAACAGACGAACCTTATCGAGAGATTGTCTATGACGGAGTTGAAGTGCCGTTTGTTACGAAATATTATAAAAATACATTAGTTTGTTATTCATACAGCAAATCGCTTTCGCTTCCAGGCGAGCGCATTGGTTATGTGCTTGTACCGGCTGAAGCAGATGAAAGCCGCGAGATATATGCTGCTGTTTGTGGCGCAGGACGGGCTTTGGGGTATGTATGCGCGCCGAGCATGATGCAGAAAGTAATCGCAAGATGCACGGGCCAGACCGGAAATATACTTTTATATAAAGAGAACAGAGATTTGCTATATGAAGGATTGACAGAGCTTGGATATAAATGTTTTAAGCCGCAGGGCGCTTTTTACATGTTTGTGCAGGCGCTGGAACTCGATGCGGATGCTTTTTGCGAGCAGGCAAAGAAACTGGATCTTCTGCTGGTGCCGGCGACTGATTTCGGCTGCCCCGGATATGTGCGCATTTCGTATTGCGTAGATACGGATATGATCAAACGTTCTTTCGGCGCATTCAGAAAACTAAAAGATTTATATGATTCAGGCAATGCAGAGTAAAGGCATGGTTTTGCGATACAGGCGGACATTTGCCGGATATGCAAAAAAACACAGAAAATCCATCAGGAAGCTTGACTTTTAGGGGAAATAAATTTAATTTTAAAATATAAAAATGAAACAGATAAATAACATGAGGAGGAAAGCCATGAAAACAAAAAAATGGATTGCAGGACTGCTAATTGCAGGCATGATGGCATCTGCCATTGTGGCGGCGCCGGGCCTGCGCTTATTTAAAGTGCAGGCGGAAGCTCAAAATACAGCTGAATTTGCTGACGGAAGCCGATATTTCTACGAACAGTTAGAAACAGAAGGCGAACGCGACATATATGCGGCAATGTGCAGCATGTACGAGCAAAAGATATTCCAAAGCGGAAACGGTTCGTTTGAACTGACAGGCGGAGAGGAGCCTCTGTTTACGCAGGGAGAAGTTGAATTGTACATGAGCGGCGCAGGCGATCTGCTTGCGGAGTATGGCGCTGCCAGGGATGCTTTTTATATGGATTATCCGGATATTTTTTATGTGGATTTTTCCAAATTGTCGATCCGCGTTACGACAGACGTGAATGGCCGTTATCATGTATACCTTGGAGCTGGCAGAACTGACGATTATTATACGGAAGGTTTTGCAAGCCAGCAGGAGGTAGAGGAAGCTGCTGCGGCGTATGAGGCTGAGGTTTCACGGCTTGCCAGCGAGGCCGGGGCAATTACGGCCGGCGAGGGAGAAAATCTGCATGCCAAGCAGGTTGAATATGTGCATGAGTTCATTACGAGCCATACGTCATATCGGCTGGAAGATGCATGCAAACCGGAAAATGCCGGATTTATACGTACATCATATGGCGCGCTTGTAAAACATGAAAGCGTTTGCGAGGGTTATGCGAGAGCACTGAAATCAGTACTGGACAGGCTTGGGATTCCGTGTATCCTGGTACAGGGCGGCTTCAGCCATTCGGAAAATGTTGTTGAGCTGCATATGTGGAACAATGTGCAGATCGATGGCAAATGGTACGGCGTAGACGCAACTATGGACGATCCTGTCAGCAGTAAAGCCGGACAGGACGGACTGGACGGGCATGAAAACAAAGAATACCTGCTGGCGGGCCAGATTCTGATGGGCAACCAGCATATGCCGAGCGGCATCTTGTCAGAGGCAGATTATGAATTTGAATATCCGCAGCTTGCCTATGAAAATTTCGGCGTGGAGACGACTCATTATACAAATGGCCTGACTGTGCGCTACAATAAAGATGGGGAATACGAAGATATTCCTGCAGGCGTATATGATGTAAGCTTCCAGGGAATGGGATATGCAGCTGCCGCTGAAAAAGGCTATTATATACTGGCAAGATTCCAGTACATAGATGCAGATACAGGCGAGTGGGAAACAAGCGAATGGGCGTATATTACGCCGGAAATATATGATGGGACAGGCATTGTGGATTCGCCTGAATATGTGCGTTTATATATGCCGCATGTAGAATATGTGGAGTTTGGAGTCACTGACAGAGCTCCGGGGGATTATATGGCAAATCCGGATAATCTGTACTATCAGGGTGATCCGTTCAAGATGACAGCAACAACAGAATTCCTGCATAATCCGACAGGAACTTACAAGGCGCCGCCTTATCCGAAAAAAACAACGCCAGGAACTACAGGGCGGCTGACAATGGGCGTCACCCATCATGTAGAAATAATTTATGATGATGATCTGATCGCAGCAGACGGGCAGGAACCGGGTATTTCCATGTATGCATACTGCTACACGGAAGGAAAATATACGGAAAATAAGTCAGCCTTAAGCAACTCAAAGCTGGAAAACTTTAAGTGGGATGGAAAGCGCACGGTTACATTTGACCTTCAGACGAGCGCCATGTGGATTGATGACGGAACATTTTATAATCTGCAGGTTCAGGGGCTGGTCGGAAAGATAAGCGGAAAAGCGCCGATCGAGACAGTGTATTATTCAAGCGCGCTGCCGTCCTGCTGTGCATACCGTTCGCAGGGATACCAATGGAATGTATATGCAAAGCCTACTCTGATAGAAAATGCAGACCTGTCAATGAGCGGCTGGACAGACAGTGAAAACAACCCTATTCCGGAAAAATTAAAGCACCGTATGGCGCTCGTTGTGACCGACAGCACGCCGGCACAGAAGCAGATGCAGGAGGATATGATAAAAGATAAAAATCCGGGAACTGACATTCGTTCCTCATCAACATACAATATAAGCCTGACTGTATGTAAAAAGCAGGTTGTACAGACCGGGGAAGGCGTGCGCGTAATGCTGGGATTCCCGGAAGGTTATGGGCCTGATGACGCCGGCGTGGTTTTTAAAGCGTATCATTTTATAAAGGATAATGAAGGGAATACAGTTGATGTAGAGGAAATCCCTTGTGCGGTCACGCAGTATGGCCTTGTGATCACCTGTAAATCATTCAGTCCGTTTACTGTCGCTGCAATTGCGGATAATGGAAGCGGAAACGTGCAGAATTCCAAGACAGTAATAGTAACAAACAGTACAGGCGGCAAAATTGCCGGCGGGGAAACTATCTTTACATTGGCAGAGGGCGAAGAAAAAGCATTAACGGTTCAGGCAGATGACGGATATGTGATTGAATCAGTCTCCGTTGGCGGAAAATATTTAAATATTACAGATGAGCACAGTATGGAGATTGCAATTGACGCTGCCAGCCTTACGGCGTCAAGCGCCATTGTTGACGTTCAGTTTGCCGCTGAGTCAGTTGTTGAGGCAGAAAGAAAACGCGGAGAGATTGCCGTAATGTCAAATATGCCGGCGGCACCGCAGCATGAACACAGTTATACGGATTATGAGGTTACAAAGCCTGCAACCTGTACGGAAGATGCAGAGGAGACACGCACATGTACAGAATGCGGAGCAACTGAGACAAGGAAGGTTTCAGGCAGCCGTCTTGATCATGAATATCAGGAGTCCGTAACGCCTCCAACATGCACGGAAGCCGGATATGCCACATATACCTGCAGCCGCTGCGGATATTCCTATACTGTCAGTCAGGCAGAGGCCGCAGGCCACCAGTATAAAGACGGCATATGTACTGTATGCGGAAGCGTTCTCAGGGAACCAGGCCCGATGACAGGCGATGGCAATAATATTGCGCTATGGCTTGCCGCAATATGCGCAAGCGGCACGGGACTGGCCGGAATATTTATAAAGGGACGCAGAAAGCAGAATTTAAATTAAAACAAGAATAAAGGACAGGCATAAAAATAGAGACTGCCGCATTAAAGAATATATACAGGCTGCTGCATAAATCAGCACAGCAGAATAATCATTCTGTATTTATAATCTTAATGCGGCAGCCTTGTTTTTTGCTGCGCCGTATTTTTTCAGTCTTTATGCCTGGCGACATATTCCTTAATAGCATTAAAACTTTCTTTGCTGATGACATGCTCGATCTTGCAGGCATCTTTTGTGGCGGTTTCATTCGGCACGCCGAGCGCGGCCAGCCACTCTGACAAAAACAGGTGCCGCTCATAAATCATATCCGCTATTGCTCGTCCTGACTGCGTCAATGTGATAAAACCTGAGCCTGATACAAGTATATAGCCTTTTTCTCTCAAATTTTTCATAGCAACGCTGACGCTTGACTTTTTAAATCCAAGCTCGTTGCATATATCAACCGACCGGACAACAGGGAGCTGGCGACTTAAAATAAGGATTGTCTCGAGATAATTTTCAGCTGATTCGTTAATATTCATAATATTCCTCATAGCTGCGCTGTATAAAAAATGCACGTCTGCACATGCAGCGCCAGTGTAAAATTAAACAGGGATATCAAAGGGCGGCATTCATGGCGCTAAATGCCCGGCGGCATTATGGCATGTTAAATAATATGCACCCTTCTTTATCAAACATTATCCTATATAGTTTAACATATCCGTAAAAAATTATCAAATTATAAAGCCGCCTGGTTTGTGTGCGTATTTTGTATTTTATCTGTGTCAAAAGCACGAATCACAGAACGTGATGTGGTGATTGTGCACAAAATTACATCTGGAAAACAAGTTTTCCGAATGTAATTTCTGTGCACAATGGCAATGCTGCCGCAGCAGCATGCCCTTTTGACACAGATAAAATACAAAATTCGGAAACTTCAAAATAAAATATGTTATTGACAACTAATAAAAGTTTGTATATACTAACCATAGATGACACAGGGGGAAGGAGGAAAAGATGATGCCTTTGACAATGGCGGGAACCGGAATTGATAATACGATTAAAAAAATTGGCGGAAAAGAGGAAACGCGCAGGTTTCTTGAAAAGCTGGGTTTTGTTGTCGGCGGGTCGGTAAGGGTCATCTCTGATTCCGGCGGCAGCCTGATTGTCAATATCAAGGACTCAAGGGTTGCCATAGGCAGGGATATGGCTGACAAAATCCTGGTTTAAAGAAGTTTTGCGGATTTTTATTCCCTGGGCCGGCATATTTTATGCCGTATGATTTTACATGCAGATACAGGGAATATCACGAAGGGAGGAGAGAAAATGACACTTAGGGACGTTGCCTGCGGACAGAGCGCGAAGGTCAAGAAACTGGCCGGTGAAGGCCCTGTAAGGAGGCGTATCATGGATATGGGGATAACCAAGGGCGTTGAAGTATTTGTGAGAAAAGTGGCGCCGCTCGGCGATCCTGTCGAAGTAACCGTAAGAGGGTATGAGCTGTCCTTGAGGAAAGCAGATGCCGAAATGATAGAAGTTGAACAGTGATATTTTTTTACGGATAGGTTAGTAATTACTAACATAAGATGATACCAACTAATATATATTAGCTGAGACAAAAAATAATTAGCTTTAGCTAATAAGCCGGTTTTATCAGAGAAAAATCAGCTGTATAGATTGAGACGGCAGTAAATATTGTATGAACGGGAGGTAAAGATGTCTATAAAAATTGCATTAGCAGGAAACCCAAACTGCGGAAAAACAACATTGTTCAATGCGCTGACAGGATCTAACCAATTTGTAGGAAACTGGCCGGGCGTGACAGTGGAGAAAAAAGAGGGAAAACTGAAAGGCAGCAAGGACGTCACAATTATAGATCTGCCAGGGATATATTCCCTGTCGCCATATACGCTTGAGGAAGTTGTGGCAAGGAATTACCTGATCGCAGAGCGTCCTGATGCGATTTTGAATATTGTTGATGGAACAAACCTGGAGCGGAATCTGTACCTCTCCACCCAGCTTATGGAACTTGGGATACCGGTTGTTATGGCTGTCAATATGATGGATCTGGTTGAAAAAAACGGAGATGTCATACATATCGATAAACTCAGCAAAAAGCTGGGCTGTGAGGTGATAAAAATTTCCGCGCTAAAGGGTAATGGAGTGCAGGAAGCCGCAGAGAAGGCGGCAGCGATCGCCAGAAAGAAAAATGCGGCGCAGCCGGTTCATGCTTTTTCGGATAATGTTGAGAAAGCCGTCAGCGCAGTGGAGGAAAAGCTGGTGCAGGTTCCGGACGGGCAAAAGCGCTTTTTTGCGATTAAACTGTTAGAGAGAGATGACAAGATCGGCAGCCAGCTTAATGCTGTTCCCGATGTGTCCGCGGAGGCCGATGCGCTTGAAAAAATATATGATGATGATACTGAGAGCATAATTACCAATGAACGCTATAATTATATTTCATCAATAATAGGCGTGTGCTGTACAAAAAATAAAAAAAGCGCGCTCAGCCTGTCAGATAAGATTGACCGTGTTGTGACAAACAGGTTTGCGGCACTTCCGATTTTTGCGGCTGTAATGGCTTTGGTCTATTTCATTTCTGTAACAACGGTCGGCACGTGGGCGACAGACTGGGCAAATGACGGCGTATTCGGCGATGGGTGGCATTTATTTGGAATCGGCTCTGCTGCTTATGAAGAGGCAGCCGAGGCCTTCGGGGAGGCAGCCGGATCCGATGCTGCGCAGCTTGAGGAGCCTGACCCGGCAGATTACGGGATATGGATCCCGGGCATTCCGGTGATCGTGCAGGATGGCCTTGATGCAGTTGGCTGTGCAGACTGGCTGTCCGGGCTTATTCTTGATGGCATTGTTGCCGGAGTCGGCGCAGTACTCGGGTTTGTGCCTCAAATGCTCGTATTATTCATTTTCCTGGCTTTTTTGGAAGCATGCGGCTATATGGCCAGAGTTGCATTTATTATGGACAGGATATTCCGCAAGTTCGGGCTTTCCGGCAAATCATTTATCCCGATGCTGATCGGCAGCGGCTGCGGAGTCCCTGGAATCATGGCCTCGCGCACGATTGAAAACGACAGGGACCGCAAGATGACAGTTATGACAACGACATTTGTGCCATGCGGCGCAAAACTTCCGATTATCGCACTGATCGCAGGCGCATTTTTCAATAATTCGGGCATGATTGCATGGAGCGCGTATTTTGCAGGCGTGGCTGCGATCGTCTGCTCCGGCATTATCTTAAAGAAAACAAAAATGTTTGCAGGAGATCCGGCGCCGTTTGTCATGGAGCTTCCTGCGTACCATATGCCGACAGCGGGAAATGTGCTGAGAAGCATGTGGGAGCGCGGCTGGTCATTTATAAAAAAGGCAGGCACTATAATTTTGCTCTCTACGATTGTACTCTGGTTTTTGCAGGGATTTGGCTGGACAGACGGCTCATTTGGCATGCTTGAGGCGGAACAGCTTGACTCAAGCATCCTGGCTGCCATAGGCAATGTAATTGCGCCGGTTTTTGCGCCGCTTGGGTTCGGAAACTGGAAGATGGCGGTTGCAGCCATAACCGGCCTGATAGCGAAAGAAAATGTTGTTGCAACATTTGGCATACTTTATGGATATGCAGAGGTGGCAGAGGACGGCATGGAAATCTGGGGCGTGCTTTCAACAAGCATTACAGCCGTTGCCGCGTATGCATTCCTGATATTCAATCTCCTGTGTGCTCCATGCTTTGCAGCCATGGGAGCTATTAAAAGGGAAATGAACAATACCAAGTGGTTTCTGTTTGCCATAGGATATCAGACAGGACTGGCGTATCTGGCTGCATTTTGCATTTATCAGATAGGAACGCTTGCTGTAACAGGACATTTCGGTATTGGAACAATAATATCTTTTATAGTCGTTGCTGGATTTATATATCTTTTGTTCAGGCCGTACAAAGAAAGCAGGACATTGAATGTCCGGCTGAAAAAAATGGCCTGAGGCAGGAGGCTGTGATGGGAACATGTTTAGTTGGAATCATATTAGCTGCGGTTGTCGCACTGATAATCAGAGATATGCATAAAAAGCGCAAGAATGGCGGAGGCGGCCAGTGCGGAGGCGACTGCGGCCATTGCAGCCGCTGCCGGTAACGCTCTTTGCCGGATAATGCGGCATCGCTTGATTGGGCGGCACCTGTATTTTGACAAATGAAAACCTGGCGTGATACAATACATGCCAGGAGGTGCCGCATATGGTGTATACACAAGATTACCGGATTGGCATTGAGGATATAGGTAAGGGAAATGCTGCATCCAACAGGGCGCTGCTGGCTATTATGGAAGACGTTGGCTGCCTGCATTCGGATTCCGTGGGTTATGGCGTTATGGATATTGAGGAAAAACAGCGTGTCTGGGTGCTGCTGGACTGGCAGATGCAGGTGTTAAGCCGTCCGGCCTATGGCAGCCAGATAAGGGCGGCTACATGGTCAAGAGGCATTGACAAGATCTGCGCATTGAGGGATTATGAGCTGAGTTATGCAGATGGCAGCACGGCTGCCATAGGCACATCAAGGTGGGTTTTCTTCGATACTGTCCGGCACCGACCGGCGCGTATTTCAGAAGATATAGCCAGGCTGTATGATCCGGAGGAAGGCAGGAAGGTTTTTGCAGAAGAAATGCAGGAGATCAAATTCAGCGCGGAAGAACTGGCAAAGGCGGATACGGTCTGCTATACGGTACAGCGCCGGGATATTGACTTAAACATGCATATGCACAATATATGCTATCTTGATGCGGCTTGCGAAGCCCTTCCGCCGGATATATATGAACAGGTTGATTTTGACCGGGTGCGGATCCAGTACAAGCATGAGCTCAAACTGGGCGACAGGGCTGACTGCGCCTGCCTGCGTCATGGCGGCAGCCATATCGTCTGCATGTCGGTTGGCGGCAGGCTCCATGCAGCTGTCAGTTTGTCACAGGCGCAAGAAAGCGTCAGGCGCGCCGGAAATTTACCGCCGTATGAATGGAACTGCCCGGATTAAACCATACTATTGTTTGTATAACGCATAACCGCGCACTGGCATGAATTTTTTTGCTGCGGCGCGGCAGAAAGGAGAGGGAGCATGACGCTTATCAATAAGGAAAAAGTGCTAAACGGCGTTGAAAAAGCGGTCGATGCGGCCAATACTGCGGCCGACAGGGCATCCAGCTATGCAAAGGAAAAAGAGCTTGATAAAAAGGCGAAAGATGTTATGAAAGGCGTAGGAGACGGAATTAAACTGGCAGGCGAAAAAATAGAGGAAGCGTTTGGCATCCGTCAGTAAACATCAAACTGGCCATATAAGGCCGGCCAATCTGGCCATAAGAATTAAATCAAAATTGGCACTTTTAATCTTACCAATATATCATTATTATTCATAAAAAAGCGAAAGGAGAGCTGTTATGAAAGAAAAGAAAGGTGAGGTTTTTAAGGCGGCAGTTGGTTTGCTTATGCTGGTGGCCGGCATTATTTTATGCATCGATCAGTATGTTGCCAAAGGAAATGCAGCATATGCGTATTCCCTGCTGCTGGCGGTGATTGGCGGGGTTATTTTTGCGGCCGGGTTATACGGCATGCTTACAGAGAAGGAGGCGGTTCTGCCGGATATAAAAGTGCTTACGCAGGCTGCATTGTGCGCGGCATTGTGTTATGTAGGGGCAACTTTTATAAAAATAGACATTCCGGTCGGCACAGGCAAGACGATGTTCCATTTCGGCAATGTATTCTGCGTGCTGGCGGCGCTGCTGCTTGGCGGCGTATGGGGCGGCCTTGCAGGCGCAGTCGGCATGACGATAAGCGATCTGACAACGGCTTATGTCACAAGCGCGCCTAAAACTTTTGTCTTAAAGCTCTGCATCGGGCTTATCGTAGGCCTGGTGGCTCACAGGGCATTTAAGATATCAAGGGATCATGATGCAAAATATGTGACTGCCGCAACATTTGCCTCAAGCATTGCAGGCATGGCGTTCAACATTGTTGCCGACCCGGTAGCAGGTTATTTTTATAAGACTTACCTGCTTGGCGTGCCGCAGGATCTTGCAGCGGCGCTGGCAAAGATCGGCGCCGTGACAACGGCTGTTAACGCAGCTGTCGCGGTTGTTGCGGCATCTGCGCTGTATCTGGCAATAAGGCCGGTTTTCAGGAAAAGCAATATGCTGAGAGAACTTTAAATGCAATTTAAAAACCCCGCTGCCATGCAGCGCCGCAGACTTGGATAATGATATGCAGCGCAGCATCAGCGGGGTTTTTAAGCCTCTTATGTTCAGATGCAGTATGGCTCAAGCCGGTCGTTTAGCTCTTCGAGGCTGTGCCCGTTTTTTATGACGCGCAGGACCATCGGCCGGCGCAGATCCATGCTTAAAACGCCGAGGACAGATTTGGCGTCAAAAGTGCGGCTCCCCATGCAGAGGTCAAAATAACCGTCCAGGGAATTCATTGTATTTACAAATCTGATCGCGTTGTCCGGCGTCCTCAAAAGAATGTTATAAGTCAGCATATTTTTTTCCGGGTTTTTGCAAGTTTCCATTTTTTCCTCCATTCTATTAAACAAATCAAGCCATGCGTTTTTAAAAGCTGTATGGTCTGTAGACAGTATTGCCAAAAGTAAGAAAAAAATACCCGGATGCAAAATAATAATACATTTGACATTATAGGGGAAAAATCAGATAATGGCAGTAACAGGAAATTAAAGAGTTTACGTAACTAAACAGTACAGGAGGTAATAGGAATGTTAAGAGTAGGAATGCTGACAAGCGGCGGAGACTGCCAGGCATTAAATGCGGCAATGAGGGGCGTTGCAAAATGCCTTTTTGAAAAGTGCGAGAAGGTTGAGATTTATGGATTTGAGGACGGCTATAAAGGACTGATAAACGGCAAGTACCGCCTTATGAAAAGCAGGGATTTTTCAGGAATTTTAAGCATGGGCGGCACTATACTCGGCACATCGAGAATGCCGTTTAAATATATCTGCGAGCCGCTTCCGGACGGCAGGGATAAGGTAAAGTGCATGCTTGACACATGCGAAAAGATGCAGCTTGACTGCCTTGTTGTGCTGGGAGGAAACGGATCGCACAAAACTGCAAACCTTTTGATGGAAAACGGCGTAAATGTCGTCACTCTGCCAAAGACTATCGACAATGACCTGTGCGGCACAGAAGTCAGCTTCGGTTTCCAGTCCGCCGTAGATATTGCGACCAATGCAATCGACTGTATCCATACAACGGCGGCATCGCATGGCCGCGTATTTATCATCGAGCTTATGG
>CANRBP010000003.1 GCA_947628875.1 uncultured Lachnospira sp. | reverse complement strand
CTCGCTCCGTTTCAGAGGTCTTGGCGTACCCGATAAGGTGGCTCATCATCAGAACTAAAGTCCGATGTGCCTATATATTCAGTTGTCAAGGAACAGCGAAAGAGTTGCTCCTAATCGGAGTTAAGAAATAACCCTTTCACTAATTCCCACTGGGAGAAACCAATCGGCAAGGCAAAATAAAAAAATTTTTTGAAAAAATAAAAAAAGCCACCTGATCCTGAATAGGAAAAGGTGGCTGAATGAAAACACCGTATCGTAACTGAACGACACGGTGCAACTTGAATTACTTATTCGATTTGATATTTTCCTTATATATAGAGAATTTGAAAGTTCCTATTTTTCGCTTTCCTTACTTTCATAATGACTTCATCAACACCATCGGTATATTTGCCAAGCCGGATAAGCGAATTGCGTTTGTTTATAAGTGAAGAAATGATTTCTGCATATTCACGGTCATTGAGAGCGATGTAATACTTTTTGTTTTTCATAAGTGTAACCTCCTGCGTTGATTATATAATAATCCGGTCATTTTGAAAAATGTGCGTGGCAGGGAAACCCTAACACAGAATAAAAAGGGGATAAAAAGGTACAGGGTAAAACAAGTTCGAACTGTTATGAGCACTCTTTTCAATTAGCAGGATTTTTAGCACGATTTTTTGAGCGATTAGCAGGAAAGCGATTTTGATTAGCAAAAATCGAAAACTCCTGCTAATTATATTAGCAAGCTAATTGAGGGTAATGGTAATATGAACACGCAAAACGTGAGCAAAAAACAGCCTTAATTCGTCATCTATGCGAAAACACAGGCACACAAAAAATAAAGCCGAAAACCTTGTAAAATCAAGGCTTTCGGCGTTGTTTGTGGCGTCGCTAAGAGGATTCGAACCTCCGGCCTACCGCTTAGGAGGCGGTCGCTCTATCCGGCTGAGCTATAGCGACATTTATTAAATTGTATTTGTATTACCACTTGCCTTTTTTGAAAAGGCAAGTGATAAAGTAACACCTTAGGAGGCGGTCGCTCTATCCTGCTGAGCTATAGCGACAATCATTTAACAAACATCTGGCACTAAAATATAAATATTACCAGATACCTATACACACAATAAGCATTATAACATACTTTATATCTTTGGTCAAATACTAATTTTAAACCTGTAATCAAACTTTCAATCCGTTTAAAGCTTAAATTTATCAATAGCCTCTTTCAAAGCGGTTGCAATATCGTCCAGCTCAAGCGTAAAGTTGTTCAGGTTCTGCATTGTAGCATTGACCTCCTGCGTAGATGCTGTAACCTCCTCAGAAGCCGCTGCCGTCTCTGTTGAAACAGATGCCACATCTTCCATCTGCTTGATAACTGTACCCCTGCTGCTGTCCATCTCCTGGTTAAGCTTCTCAATATTATTCAAGCCTTCTGTCAGCGCATTTACAGAATTGGAGATAGTGTTAAACAGTTCCTTAGCATCCTGAATGGACTTATTCTGTTCCATAATGATTGCGTCAGTATCACCCAGCGTTTTTTCAACCATATTAGCCTTGTCAGAAATTTCATTGACAATCCTCTTAATCTCATCAGTTGACGCCTGTGACTGCTCTGCAAGCTTGCGTATCTCATCAGCAACAACTGCAAAGCCTTTGCCGCTGTCGCCGGCTCTCGCCGCCTCAATGCTTGCATTTAATGACAGCAGATTCGTCTGCTCCGTAATCTCCGTGATTGCATTGGAAATAAAATTAATCTTCTGAATGCTCTCTATCATTTCCCTCATCACGTCCTTGGACACCTTAGAGTTGTCGATCGAGCGCTGCGCCTTTCCGATCAGATTATCAACAATATCCATGCCCTTGTTGCTCAGTTCCTGCGTCTCGTTGGACATTTCATGGATATCACCCACATATGCCTTTGTCTCATAGAGCTTATCTGAAAGGCTCTCTACCTCATGAGTCGCCCTCTGCGTACTCTCTGCCTGGCCTGCTGCCCCAATGGACACGCTCTGGATAGCCTCTGATACCTGGTTCACCGTCTCTGTTGTCGTCTTTGAGATTTCTGAAATATTCTGGGAGGCCTTAATAATAACGCCTGACCGCTGCTCAACATCTTTGATAAGCACAGCCACATTGTCTACCATTTCATTAAAATTACCCTCAAGGACGCCAAATTCATTCTTTTTCTTAATCTCAATACGCTGCGTCAGATCGCCGCTGGCAACACCGCGCATAACAGAATTAATCTTCTTAATTTCCTTTGTAAATGTAATAGTCACAAGAACCGCAATAATAATAGCAACCACAAATGAAATACTGCCTGTTCTCACTGTAGCGTTTGCCAGCTTCAAAATTGCACCCTGGCTCTCCTTTGAGCTTACAAAGCCAACCAGCGACCAGCCTGTTATCTCATCTTTCGCAACAAGCACCTGTACGGATTCGCCGTTATATTTCTGCGTATATGCATGGATATTATACATTTCTTCTTCCGGCAGCGCATTTATCTCCTGCCAGAACTTTTCGCCGGAAACACTGCCGGAAATATATGTATTCTTGCTGTTGTCTACCAGTATATCCCCATCTTTGTTAACCAGTATCACATAGCCTGTGTTGAGCAATCCTACATTCTGGATATAGTCCGTAACATTCTGGAAATCAATATCCATTGCAACTGCGCCGTAATTGCTTTTGTCACTGAATGTAATCTCCTGGGACACAGTAAAAATAGTCTTATTGCTTTCCGGATCCTGATACGGATCTGTAAATGCCGCAAAAATGCTGTTTCTTGCCGGAAGTCCGATACAGCCCGTATACCAATTCTTGGACGTATTGTCAACGCCTGTCTTTGCATCTTTTTTATTAGAAGTCTTATTTGTTTCTGGATTCAGCTCCGTCCACCCTCTTATCAAATGGCCGGTATTAGTTGAAAAATATGCGCGCTCGGCACCGTTTGTAACCTTGACCGATGCGATAAGCGAGTCCTG
Organism: uncultured Lachnospira sp.; assembly: GCA_947628875.1. GTDB lineage: Bacteria > Bacillota > Clostridia > Lachnospirales > Lachnospiraceae > Lachnospira. The sequence goes on along the minus strand of CANRBP010000003.1, from coordinate 33,480 downwards.
GATTGCGGTAATATTTGTTGCCAATTCGCCCTGATCCTCAAGATGCTTTACCTCATTCTTGCGCGTCAGCAGATCGACCGGCTGGCTCAATGTCTTTAAATATGTCGTAAAGCCTTTCTTTGTCTCCTGCATCGTCTGCTGGCTTGTCAGTTTCATGTTTTCGCTCTGAACCACTTTTGTCGTCCAGATCGCATCAAATGTCAGCAGTACAGTTGGAATACTGATTGCAAGCACAAAAAATACAACCATCTGTATGCCGATTCCCCGAAGTTTTTTTCCCATTTGCCTCTACCTCCTGTTTTTTATGGTTTATGGTATTTGACAGGCTTATAATTTATTTTGCTGCTGTTCCAAACTGGATAGCTCCCTGCAGCCATATCTGCCCTTTAAAGCGCCTGCCCGGCTTCGGTTCGCCCACCAGATCTTCCCTGTTGATCGCCATTGTAAAGATCAAGTCATTGCATTCAAGTACCATAATATATATTTTTTCACCTGTAAAAAGATTATCTTCTGTAGAAAGTTCCAGAATCTCACCGATGACCGAATATTGATCGCACTCCACGCCGCACGGCATAAAAGTGGAATCCACTATAGTGAACACATCTTCATACAATATACGCTGAGAAATCTGCGTATACATATCAATATCGTCAATAGTAAGGCTCTCAATTGCATCCTCATCCCCGTTTTTAGCCGCTGCAATAAGCTTATGCCTGTTTCTCTCTGCCTCCTTATTTTTTTTGGAATTTCGGACATTTTTATTTATTGGCAGCAAAATCATTCCCCCAAGCGAAAGTGCCGTCAACGAAACCCTTTTACCCTTTATAGCCGACTTCGACAGGCTGTTCCTGCGGTCGAGCAAAAACATTTCAGGCTTAAACCCGGGATTTCCGGAAATATATTCCAGATAATCCATAACATTCTGCAGGTAAAATATAAATGTAGTCCCCGTCAGCATCTCATCACAGACGACTGCATACGACTCCTTGTCAACATGGCGCTCCACGCTCAGTTCATCATTTTCAATGCTGCGTTTTCCTATGACAAACGGAAAATAATATTCATATATAAACCGCTTTCCTTCAAACCTTCCATATATATATATGCCTGTAGAAGCACTTATCTGCAAAATTATCACGCCCCGGCTAAAACCGTCATGACGCAGGACAAATCCTTCTTCCATGCACTGTTTTATGCCTGATTGTATAAATTTTCTTTCCTGCCTGGAGTCCATCCGGCTAAAGCCTAATGTTCTCAAATATAAATTCATAACCAAACTCCAAAAAATATATCCGATGCAATTACCTTGTATCCACGATAAATAATGTCAGCACTTTCAATAAATCTTTTTCCACATATTCCGTATAATCGCTGCCATCAGGATATTTGAGCATCTTAATCACAGGACGATCCGTAGCCTCTTTATTCTGCCGTACAACAACGCCTATTTCCCCTTCGTTTGTTATGACCTCCATTCCAACAGGATACAGCGCCACTGTCTCCAATAACTTTGCCGCAATCGTAGAGTCATAAATACGCCCCATATGTACGCGGATATATTCAATTGCTTCATATATTTTAATCTTTTTACCGCCAATCCCGCTGATAAGCGTATCAAAATCATCACAAAGCGCCACCAGCCGCACTTCCGGACGCAGCCGCTTGCCGCGCTGCTGGAACGGAAACCCCGAACCGTCTATGCGTTCATGATGCAGAAGGATTATTTCCTTTGAAATATCCGACAGCCAGTCTTCCTCCTGAACAGAACTATATCCATATATAGTATGCTTCTTATATTCAACGGCATCTTTCGGCGCCATATCTGACACATCAATATCAATATATGGAACCTGGATATATTTTAACCCGATATCATGCAAAATAGCACCCGTAGAAATATTCCTGACCTGGCTCGGCGGCATCCTGAGGCGCAGCGCCATGATCGTTGACAGGGAACATACATTGATGCAATGCGAATACATATCGGTGCTGATATTCCTTATTTCTGTAACATTCCTCAAGACATCAGGCTCTGACAGCACAGAATTTAATATATTTTCTGCCGCTTCACCAATCTTTTTCAAATTAGAATTGTGTTTGTAAATATGGCGCTCCAATACTTTAGCAAGGATCTTCTTTGACGATTCAAATGTATCTTCTACCGTATAAAAATGGGACTGCTCCCCGCTCTCCGATCTCTCAGAAGAATCTCCAGCTTCATCTCCATCGTCCGGCGCATCTTTCCCTCCTTCCGTATCATCGCTGGCATCTCTGACATAAACCTCATCAATATTCATATCCCGCAGCTTGTCAATATATTCGTCTTTAAGTACTGTATCTGATTGAATAAGGACCATATCTGAAGATGTGATTACTGGAACCGCCAGAACTTCATTGCCTTTTAAATTTTTAACACTAACAAGTTTCATAGCTACTCCATTTCTTGTCCTAATCACACAATGCTACCGTTCACTCACTGTATAGATACTATAACGATATCATAAAATAACTGCTTTTACAATCCCCGTGGCAAAAAAGAAAAAATTGTTTATATTTTTTCTCTTTTGGCATAGATAAAATAAAAAATGCGGAAACTCAATTAAAACATCATTCTATTGACAAGCATTATAAAAAATATTATACTGTGTTTGTTAATAAAATAACAATCTTAAAACATGCAGACATATGGAGGTAATGACATGTCAGAAAGCAACGCAGAAGTTTTCATTGTCGATTCTATTGAAACCCTTGAACAGCGTATTGCGCAGGTTCGCGATGCCCAGCGTATCTTTGCCGCTTACTCGCAGGAGCAGGTTGATAAGATTTTTACGGCAGCCGCACTGGCCGCTAACAAAGCGCGCATTCCGCTTGCAAAACAGGCTGTTTCCGAAACCGGCATGGGCATTGTAGAGGATAAAGTGATCAAAAACCATTATGCCTCAGAATATATATATAATGCATACAGGAATACAAAAACATGCGGCGTAATTGAGGAAAACCCTTCCTATGGAACCAGGCTTGTTGCCGAGCCTATCGGCGTTGTGGCTGCCGTTATTCCAACGACCAACCCGACTTCGACCGCTATTTTTAAAACATTATTATGCTTAAAAACACGAAACGGTATTATCATCAGTCCGCATCCGCGTGCAAAGCAGAGCACTATAGCTGCCGCAAAGATCGTCCTCGATGCGGCTGTAGCCGCAGGCGCGCCAAAAGGCATTATCGGCTGGATAGATGTGCCATCGCTTGAAATGACCAATACGCTCATGCGCGAGTCCGATATAATCCTGGCAACCGGCGGCCCAGGCATGGTAAAAGCTGCTTATTCTTCAGGAAAACCGGCGCTCGGCGTCGGTGCAGGCAACACTCCGGCTATTATTGACGGAAGTGCTGATATTACGCTGGCTGTCAGCTCCATCATACATTCAAAGACTTTTGACAACGGCATGATATGCGCTTCCGAGCAGTCCGTTATCGTTGATTCGTCCGTCTACAGCCAGGTAAAAGATGAATTTACTGCAAGGGGATGCTACTTCTTAAATGATGAAGAAACCGAAAAAGTGCGCAAGACTATTATCATCAACGGCTCGCTTAATGCAAAAATCGTAGGCCAGCCTGCTTGCAGGATTGCTGCGCTTGCAGGCGTGACAGTGCCTGAATCCACAAAAATCATCATCGGCGAGGTTACTTCTGTGGATATATCGGAAGAATTTGCACACGAAAAATTGTCACCGGTGCTTGCAATGTACAAAGCCGATGATTTTTCAGACGCTGTGGCAAAAGCCGAACAGCTTATTGCCGATGGCGGTTATGGCCATACTTCTTCTCTGTATATCAATACAGCTACAGAAAAAGAAAAAATTGCAATTTTCCAGGAAGCCATGAAAACATGCCGTATTCTGATTAATACGCCATCATCTCAGGGCGGCATCGGCGATCTGTACAACTTTAATCTGTCTCCTTCCCTTACGCTTGGCTGCGGCTCATGGGGCGGAAACTCTGTCTCAGAAAATGTCGGCGTAAAACATTTGCTGAATATCAAAACCGTTGCTGAAAGGAGAGAAAATATGCTGTGGTTCAGAGCGCCTCAAAAAGTATATTTCAAAAAAGGCTGCCTTCCTGTTGCATTGAATGAATTAAAAAATGTACTGGGCAAAAAAAGGGTATTTATTGTGACAGACCAGTTTTTATACAAAAACGGCTATACAAAATGCGTTACAGATAAGCTTGATGAGCTTGGCATCGTACACACTACATTCTATGATGTTGCCCCGGATCCTACGCTGGCATGCGCACAGGAAGGCGCAAAAGAGATAAGGCTTTTTGAACCTGACTGCATTATCGCGATCGGCGGCGGTTCTGCAATGGATGCCGCTAAGATTATGTGGGTGCTTTATGAACATCCTGAAGCTGATTTCATGGACATGGCGATGCGTTTTATGGATATCCGCAAGAGAATCTATACTTTCCCGAAGATGGGCGAAAAGGCTTACTTCATTGCAGTCCCGACCTCATCTGGAACAGGTTCGGAGGTTACGCCTTTTGCAGTTATAACCGATCAGGATTCCGGCATCAAATATCCGCTTGCTGATTATGAACTTCTTCCGAACATGGCAATCGTTGATGTAGATATGATGATGGATCAGCCAAAAGGCCTGACTTCCGCTTCCGGCATCGATGCGCTGACGCACGCGCTTGAGGCATATGCATCAATCATGGCTACTGACTATACGGACGGCCTTGCCCTGAAAGCTATGAAAAATATTTTTGAATATCTGCCTTCAGCCTATGAAAACGGAGCAAATGATGCAAAGGCGCGCGAACAGATGGCCACAGCATCAACTATGGCCGGCATGGCCTTCGCCAATGCATTCCTTGGCGTCTGCCACTCGATGGCGCACAAGCTTGGCGCTTTTCACCATCTGCCGCATGGCGTGGCAAATGCTCTCCTTATAACAGAGGTTATGCGTTTTAATGCTGCCGAAGTTCCTGTAAAAATGGGTACATTCTCACAGTACGCTTATCCTCACTGCCTGGACCGTTACCTTGAGTGCGCAAATTTCTTAGGCATACACGGCGATACAAAGGAATCACAATTTGAAAACTTTATTCAGGCTATTGAAGAGCTTAAAGAAAAAATAGGCATCAAAAAAACTATCAAAGACTATGGCGTTGATGAAAAATATTTCCTTGACACTCTTGATGATATGGTCGAGCAGGCGTTTGATGACCAATGCACCGGAGCGAATCCGCGCTATCCGCTGATGAGTGAGATTAAGGAAATGTACCTGAAAGTTTATTACGGAAAGTAATTCACTATATTTTTTAAGGAGGGTTTTGAATGAGAAAATGTATTGTTGAAAAAGAACTGAAATCAGTTTATGTTGACGGCGACAAGGTTATGAAAGTGTTTAAGCCTCCATACAGTAAAACAGACGTTTTATATGAGGCTTTGAACACTGCAAGGGTTGAAGATACGGGACTTGATATTCCAAAATTACTGAGCGTATCAATAGATGAAGATGGGAACTGGATCATAACAAGTGAATTTGCTTCCGGCACGTCTTTGTCCGATCTGCTTGCCGCTCACCCGGAAAATGCAGATGAATACGCGGAGGCAATGGTAGATTATCAGATAGAGTTTAATAAGAGGAGCAACCCTCTTCTGCTGAAACTTAAAGATAAGCTGTCCAGGCAGATACAGGAGCTTGACATTGACAACAATATCAAATACGAACTGTCTGCCCGTCTCGAAAGCCTGAAAAAGCACAACAAGCTCTGCCATGGCGATTACTGCCCTGATAATATTATTGTAGAGACTGATGAAAACAACAAAATTACAAAAATGACTGCCGTTGACTGGGTTCACGCAACCCAGGGCAACGCCAGCGCAGACGTTGCAAATAGCTACCTTATGCTTAAACTGGCAAACGCGTCATTTGCAGAAAAATATATTTCTATTTTCTGTAAAAAAACGAACACTGACCGCCGCTACGTTGACACCTGGATGCCTATTGTCGCTGCGGCGCGCCTTACCAGAAAAAATCCTGATGAAAAGGAATTGCTTGAAACGATGATAGATATCTGTGATTTCCAGTAATTCAATAAATCCAGTATCCCCATAATCCTTTATCATAAAAAGAACCGGCTGTATATAGCGTACAGCCGGTTTCTTTTTGAAGTCTGCGATATGAATTATATATTATGGAGTATTTTTCTTTATAATTTCGGTCTTGCCTCCCATATACGGCTGCAAAGCCTGAGGAATCCTGACATTTCCGTTTTCCTGCAGATTGTTCTCCAAAAATGCAATCAGCATTCTTGGCGGCGCGACAACCGTATTGTTCAGAGTATGAGCAAAGTATTTATTTTTATTGGAATCCTGCACGCGGATTTTTAATCTCCTTGCCTGCGCATCGCCAAGATTTGAGCACGAACCTACTTCAAAATATTTCTTCTGGCGCGGGGACCATGCCTCCACATCAACAGATTTTACTTTAAGATCGGCCAAATCGCCGGAGCAGCACTCTAATGTCCGTACCGGAATATCAAGAGAACGGAAAAGGTCTACTGTATTCTGCCACAGCTTGTCAAACCACATCTTGCTTTCTTCAGGCTTGCAGACAACTATCATTTCCTGCTTTTCAAACTGGTGTATCCTGTAAACGCCGCGCTCTTCAATGCCATGCGCACCCTTCTCCTTACGGAAACAAGGCGAGTAGCTTGTAAGCGTCTTTGGCAGCTGCTCTTCCGGCGTGATAGTATCAATAAACTTGCCAATCATGGAATGTTCGCTTGTACCGATTAAATACAGATCCTCGCCTTCAATCTTATACATCATCGCGTCCATCTCGTCAAAGCTCATAACGCCTGTCACAACATTGCTTCGTATCATAAAAGGCGGCACGCAGTAAGTAAATCCTCTGTCAATCATGAAATCTCTTGCATATGATATAACTGCCGAGTGCAGCCGCGCAATATCGCCCATCAGGTAATAAAAGCCATTTCCGGCAACCTTGCCTGCGGCATCCAAATCAATCCCGTCAAAAGCAGCCATAATATCCGTATGATACGGTATTTCAAAATCCGGCACGACAGGCTCGCCAAATTTCTCAATCTCCACATTTTCACTGTCATTTTTGCCAATCGGAACGCTTGGGTCAATAATATTCGGAATTGTCATCATAATCTCTGTAACCTTTGCGCCAAGCTCGGCTTCTTTCGCTTCCAGTTCCTTCAAACGCTCGGCGTCCGCATTGACCTGAGCTTTGACTGCTTCTGCTTCCTCTTTTTTGCCCTGCCCCATAAGCGCGCCTATCTGCTTTGACAATCTGTTTCTGTTTGCCCTGAGTTCGTCAGCCTCCACCTGCGTAGCTCTTGCCTGAGCGTCAAGCTCTATCACTTCGTCCACAAGCGGCAGTTTCCGATCCTGAAATTTATTCCTGATATTCTGTTTTACAATTTCCGGGTTTTCTCTGACAAATTTTAAATCTAACATATTTAATCCTCCGTTCAAAAGCGTTTACGCGCAAACTGTTTATGACATAAACAACATTATGCACCTTTTTTAATCATATTTCCAGTATTTTTACAGTTTTTACCTTTTTCCTGTAATTTATACATCTTTTTCTTCCGTTACGGCAGCTTCATCATTTGAAATTATCTCATTGACCCTGCGGCTGAGGTTCACATCGCCCATCGGTCCTGCAAGCGCCTGCTCAAGCGCTTTTTTCTCCTCATCACCCAATTCAATATATGAATTTCCGCCAATTATTTCCTTTATGTACGCAAAACATCCTGTATTGCTGTGCATTACATTTATCACATATCCATTGTCCTGTTTATCCAACATGCAAAGTGCAAAACTCAATTTTCCGCCCATTTCATGAAATGCATCATATTTTTCGATGCCTATCTTCTGGAATGTAAATTGCAATTTTTCATATATATCTTTGATTGCTTTTTCATTTTGCCCGCTTACTGTTTTAAGATTTCCGATTTCATCAAGGTTTTCTTTGACAAGTTTTTCTATTGTCTTTCCGTTCTCACCCTTCATAAATTCGTTATATTTCTTTTTTATTGAAGCTGTTTTGCAGATTGCTATAACTGCAAGCAGGATTGCCGCAGCAGCCAGGCCGAAAAGCGCTAGGACTGCATACAGTATTTCAACTGAAAATAATCCAAAAAAATCTATTTTCATTTATGCCTCCGTTGATAAGATACTTGTTTCCATTATATGGCATTAATTTTCCTATAATGCTTTATGCCATTATTTTATTGTATCTTTTGAAGTAATTCATATATTCTTTCCAATTCAGCCTGGGAATAATATTCAATCTCAATCTTTCCCCTGTCCTTTTTATTTTTAATAACAACCTTTGTTCCTATGATTTTTTTAATCTTATCTTCAAGGTCGCGGTATACAAAATCATTTTCCTGTTTCTGTTGAGCCGGCTTTTCAGGTTTATCCAGCTGTTTCATCAGCTTTTCAGTTTCCCGGACGCTCAGCTGTTCATCAAATATTTTTTGCGCAACCATATACTGCTTGTCCGGATCCTCAATTCCGATTATCGCTCGTGCATGACCGTTGCTAAGCTTGCCTTCCATAACCATTTCCTGAACTCTCGTATCAAGTTTAAGCAGCCTCAGCGAATTAGTAATAGCTGCACGCGACTTGGAAACTTTCTCTGCCACTTCATCTTGCTTTAAGCTGTAATCCTTTATCAGCCGCTGGTACGCCAATGCTTCTTCTATGGGGTTTAAATCCTCACGCTGGATATTTTCAATTAATGCAATCTCAATTAATTCCTGGCTTGAGTAATCTTTGATAATAACCGGAATTTCCTTAATTCCCGCCAGTTTTGCAGCTCTCCATCTCCGCTCGCCAGCTATGATTTCATAGTAATAATCCTTTTTCTGCACGAGCAGCGGCTGTAAAACGCCATACTGCTTAATAGATTCTGAAAGTTCAATTAATGCATCTTCATCAAATGTTTTTCTGGGTTGTTCCCTGTTTGGCTCAATCTGAGATATTCTCACCATTGTTTCTGCAGATTTTTTAACAGCCTTTTCCGTTTCTTGACCGTCCTCTGGTATCAAGGCGTTTAATCCGCGGCCAAGTCCTTTTCCCAGGCCTTTTGATAATGCTTTTTTTGATGCTGCCATCTTAAACCTCATTTCTGCGCTGTTTTTTCATATAATTTTCAACTGTTTTTTCCCATAACTTCCTGCGCCAGCAGACGGTAACTCTCTGCGCCTGCGGATTTTGTATCATAAATATTAATAGGAAGTCCATGGCTTGGTGCCTCAGCCAGCCGTATATTTCTTGGAATAATAGTTTTATAGATATTCTGGTTCAGATTATCTTTAACATTCTCAACAACCTGCAAAGACAAATTGGTACGTGAATCATACATAGTAAATACAACTCCTTCCAGTTCCAGGTCCGGATTGAGTTTTTTCTTAACAAGATTAATTGTATGAATCAGCTGCGTCAATCCCTCCAATGCATAATATTCACACTGGATAGGCACAAGGACTGTATCGGAAGCTGTCATTGCATTGACTGTCAGCATACTTAATGAAGGAGGGCAATCCAAAATAATATAATCATATTCATCTTTAATCTCGTAAATGCTGTTTTTAAGTACATATTCCCTGTCTTCAATATCAATCAGATCAATTTCCGCTCCTGCGAGATTTACATTGGAAGGAATAATATCTAAATTATCAAATACATTTTTACGCACCGCCTGCCGGATATTTATTTCTTGCAGCATAACCTCATAAATTGTATCTTTAATTTTCTCTTTGACAATGCCTAATCCGCTTGTCGTGTTGCCCTGTGGATCTATATCAACAACCAGAACCTTCTGCCCTGCTTCTGCAAGACAGGCTGACAGATTAATAGCCGTTGTTGTTTTTCCAACTCCACCCTTTTGATTTGCAATTGCGATGATTCTTTCCATCACTACCTCCTATGTTTCACGTGAAACATTTTATGTTTAATGTTTTACATGATTGCAAATATTATAACATGAATAAACATATATAGCCACTGCATTTTGCATTTTATTGTATAAAACACGCACATCACAGAATGTGATGTGCGTGTTTTATACAATAAAATGCAAAATGCGGAATTTTAAACAATTAACTTTTTATCAAATATTAAAACATCTGGATGTTCAACATAGGGATTTACAAAAACGAGTAAATTCAAGCTGATAGCCTTCAAGAAGAGAAACTGAAAGGATCCTATCAACGATATCATTAACCGAAACCGATGACAGGATCCTTTCATTTGATACATGGTGACGTAAAAGTGAATACCGATGAAACCTCTTAGCTAGTCGCTTTCTTTGACTCTTGTTTTATGAGCCAGAAAGATGATTCCGGCGGCTATAAACACAAGTAATATCAGACTTCCAATAATGAAAAATAGAAACGGGTGGCAACGAATTGCTTCAAGCAAGGAATTAGTAACTATATTTTTCTGGATAAACCAACCCCACAACGAAATTAGTAATAATCCGACAAGGATAAGATTTGTCCACCACACAACAGGGTATTTTTCAAATATTGTTGATTTTGGCCTATCATCAGCTTTGAAATTGAGTCTCGTCATTTTTCCAATACAGTATAAAAAAACAAAAATCATATTTGACACAAAGAAATCCAGCATCCGCTGCCGCTTTATCTTTGATAGGTTAGCCATTGAGGATTCCTCCGTCTTTTCGATTTACTTATCTTCCGGCTCCGGTAATTTACCTGATTGAGACGCCAGCTTCTTCTCTTGGGATTTCACGCGATGCTCCAATTTTTTGATGTCTTCCGATGGAGGAAGCTCCTCTGGCTTAATGCCTCGTTGTCCAAGCAGTTCACGAACAGAACGGTTATTTTGCACATGTTCACCAGTAATAGCTCGTTCTCCCTGCAAATTCTTTTCTTCCACGTTAAAGTTGGTAATTTCTGTTGCTAAATTTTTTGCCGCAATCGTTACAGTAGGCAAAAAATCTGCAAGAGGGCGATTATCTTTTACTCCCAACTGCTCCTTCATTTCCTGGGTTGTATGTCCTCCAAATAACGCCTGATCACCTTTAGAGCGGATTCTGCCAAATCCCGCGTCATCAACGCCACGCTCATAAATATTTTGAGAAAGACGCTTCTCAGATTCCCGTAACCTGCCACGAGCCTCAGTACGTTCTATCAGAGAAATGCGTTCTTCAATCAGTTCTTGCTTTCTGGTCTGTACGGCAAAATAGCTTTGTGCAAATGCGATTTCTTCCTTTTTTGGATCACCATTCTGAGCGATGAGATAACAGGCATACCGCGTCAACATATAATCTTTGACAGATCTTTGCGCTCCACTGCCCAAGGGAACCATTTTCGTGACCTCACGAAAATGGTCAGATACTTCGATTCCACTCGTTTCACAGGACTCAATCGCACGTGAAATTGCCTTATCAAAATTTTCCCAACGTTCATAGCCAAGCAGCGGCATTAATTCCCGGGCATACCAAAATTCAACATTAGAAGTTGTCTCGCTATGAATAACCAAGTCAAACTGTTGTTTAATCAAGCTAACTCTTTTTTTATCCATTACAGTTCCTCCGTATTATCTGACACAAATTCCATAACATCATCCTCATCGCAGGGTTCAGTGTATAACCGATGTTTTCTTAATTTTCCATGGACAGTCTTTCGCAGATTTTGTTACTGTGGTACGGCTTCTTTTTTGTTTATGAGAGGTTCCAAAACGTCCACTCTTTCTGCGTATAGTGAGAAAGCAAAAAAGTTCTCTAAAGTACCCTGACAAAATGACCCCTTTTTCTGCGTATAGAGGAAATCAGACCACCGGAGCAATTTCCCCCCAGTGAAACATCCAGTGACAAAAACGTATGGAATTGCATCGGAGAGTTCGACTCGCCAGCCACAAATGGACAAGAAAAAACGGCATAGTCGAACTTCACGACTATGCCGAATTTTCCAGAGATCATAAATCCCTTAGTTGTACCGACTTCTCTGTCATAGTCTTTTCTGTACTGGCCTCACAGCACATTTTATCGTATATCTACAAGATTATTTTTAATTGCAAAAACAGCAGCCTGTGTACGGTCTGAAACGCTGATTTTTTTAAATATGTTTGAGACGTGGTTTTTTACAGTACGCTCGCTTATCTGGAGATATGATGCTATTTCCTTATTCAGCATTCCCTTGGCTATCAGTTTCAACACTTCTATCTCCCGCTTTGTCAATTCGTTGAGTTTTTCTTTCATGACATCTCTTTTTGCAAGGCTTGCATTTAACTGAGCGGTCATGTCCGGCTCAATAAATGTTTCCCCGTTATTGACGGCGATAATTGCATTTTTTAAAGTATCTGAATCTGAATCTTTAAGTACGTAGCCGTTGCACTGGACGTCTAAAGCTTTAATAAGATAATCAACATCATTATGTATGGTAAGCATAATAACCTTATTATTCATTTTCTGCTGACGCATGATTTTTAAAACCTGAAGTCCATCTAAATTAGGCATATTTATATCCATCAATATTACATCTGGATTTGTCTTATTCACAATATTCAAGCATTCATATCCGTCATTCGCCTCACCTACTACTTTGATTGTCCCATCTAGTTCCAAAATCTGTCTTAGTCCCTCACGAACCATTGCATGATCATCTGCTATTACAATATTTATTGGCATAATAATCCTCATTTCTGCACCGCTTTTCGCAGTTTACGCACTAAACATCCCCAAGTATATAACTTAAATCCTGTAGTAAATTTTATATGTTTTTCCCTCAGTTTACAGATATTTTCCGCAACTGTCATTCCCTCTTTTAACCGGTACTGTTATGGTACATTTTGTGCCTTCGCTTTCCCTGTTGCATACTTCAAAATTGCCATCAAGCAATGTGATTCTTTCATGTATCATAGAAAGGCCAAAATTTTTATCTTGTTTCTGTGATATTTCTTTATAATCAAATCCTATACCATCATCTTCCACAATAACTTCTATATTTTCCCCATGCATCTCAATCTGCGCATAAATGTATGTACCTTTTGAATGCTTAATTGCATTATTGCACAATTCCTGTATCATGCGAAGTATATTTATGAGAATCACAGAATCTATATCTGAAAGATCTCCGGCACGATAGTCATATTCAACAAACATCTGCGTACGGTCTGCTAATTTTCCCATCAGGTTTTGAAAAGCAGTCTCAAATCCCAGATCATCAATACTCATCGGACGAATATTGAAAACAATATCCCTCAGCTCATTAATATTGCTTTTTAAAAGTTCATTAATATTTTTTAATTCCAGCTGTGCGCGCTGAAAATCGTTACTCATTATTTTGATGACAAATTCATTTTTTAAAATCAGCGCCGTCAGGTTTTGAATCACCGTATCATGTATATCCATCGCGATCCGCTGCCTGTCCGCCTCCCGTATGGATAATTTTCCGCAGTTATCTGCCTTTTCCGACATTTTTAAAGATATTTCAAAAAGATGCTTGAGCCTCTCGCAACAAGCTTTCTTCTCAGCCAGTTCATGCTCAAGCTTAGCTTTCGATTGCAGCCGTTCTTCTTTTTGTTTTTTAAGTTTCTTTATTTCCTTATTTTCAAAAACATTTTCATTATTTGCGAAAAAAAATATATCGTTTGTGTCGTCCTTGCTGCTGCTAATCTCATTACAGGCTTTCTCAATAAATTCAATATCAAGCGAATCCGCATGTATTTTATCCTGTATTGCCTGAAGCTCACCTTTTGCAATATCAAGCTGTTCATTGAAATAATCACTGATCTCATTCATTTTAAACACCATCCCAAGGTTATTTCCGCCTGAAATATCATTTATTGTAATTATATTTTATAAATATTTTATAATTTTTATATTCTTTTTATATTTCGATAATTAACGCTATTATCCAACATTTTTTGACCTATTACTTTTATATTACAGCATAAATCTTAATTTTAAAAGTACTTTTTTAGCAGAATTAATTTATTCATTGCTTGTTTTTCAATTATTTATTATAATAAAGACAGCTTGAAGAAAAATATCTGTAACTGATATGGAGGATTTATGAATAAATGGAAAAAGGCTGCTTTTGCAGCAGGCATAGGCGCCGCCGCCATTACGACAGCGCATCTGATAAATAAACTAATATTTGCATCTGCTACTGCCAATATGACAACAAAAATCGATGACCAGAAAATATTCAACTGGAAGTTTGGCAGCATTGCATACTCAGTCTGCGGAGAAGGTTCTCCTATCCTGCTTATCCATGACCTGAACTCATACAGTTCTTCCTATGAGTGGCATAAGGTTATACGTTCATTTAGCAGGACTCACACTGTTTATGCCATTGACCTGCTTGGCTGCGGCCATTCTGACAAGCCGAACATTACTTACACTACTTATATGTACACTCAGCTTATCCACGATTTTGTAGTAAATGTGATTAACCGCAGGACAAATGTTATCGCGTCCGGCGATGCAGCTCCTCTGACCATTATGTCGGCCTGCAATAACCCGGATATTTTCAACAACATTATCCTTGTAAATCCGCAGAGCATCCGTTCAGCAATGGCAAACCCGGATAAAAAGAGCAACATGCGCAGGATACTGCTCAACTCTCCTGTAATTGGCACGCTTCTTTACAATATCTGCGTAAGCCGGAAAAATCTTAAAAAGATTTTTTCAAAAAGCCTTTATTATAATGAAGGCAGCCTGCCTTCCGTACTTATTGACGCCTGCCATGAAAACGCGCATTTATATGGTTCATCTGCAAAATACTTATATACAAGTACCGTCTGCCATTATACTACAGCCTCAATCGCCCGGGCAGTCAGCGAACTTAACAATTGCATTTATATTATTTCAGGCGCCCAGGACAAAGACAGCCGTGCAGCCATAGAGGAATATACTTCTCTTAATCCTGCAATCGAGACTGCTGAAATTAAAAATGCAAACCGTCTGCCTCAATTAGAGCAGCCGAAAAATTTCATAAAAACAGTCAATATTTTTATCTGATTATTTGATAGGATCTTTTCCCGGCATTCCTGATTTTCTGGGATATTTTTTCGGAGTCGGCCTGATTTTTTGGATAAATACAAAAGATCGGTCGATATCCGTCCCGGGCAGAGTACATTTATAAATATGTTTCATCTTTCCGCCCAGCACAGCTATTGCTTTTTCTGATTTTTCCGCCTCTTCCTCGACTTCTCCTGATTTATAGGCAACAAAATATCCTCCTGTTCTGACAAACGGCAGATCATACTCTGCAAGCAAAGTCCTGCTACTGCGCGTGAAACGCATAGAGTGAATGACTCCCGTAATTCCTGCCTGCGTGCAGCTTCCTCAGCTCTTGCATGAACGGCTTTAATATCTTTTAAACCCAGCCTGCCAATAACCTCTTCCAAAAATTTTACGCGTTTATTTAATGCATCTATCAGCATAACCTGAGTGCGCGGAAAAGCTATTTTTAAAGGAATGCCCGGAAAACCTGCGCCTGTTCCAACATCAATAATATTTATATTTTTATTTAAATCAAGAACGCCTGAAAGATTTTCATCAGTATCCCGCAGGCTTTCAACTGCTTTCCTGACTGCCAGGCTGTCAAGAAAATGTTTTGTGAGAACATCTGAATAATCTGTAATTGCCGTCAGATTCATAAAACTATTCCATTCTGAGAGCAGTTCATAATATGTTTGAAATTGCTCTATCTGCACATTATCAAGATGAACGGACATGCTGTCCAGTCTTTCTAAAAATTCTTTCTGTTCCATACGCTCACTCTTGCCGCCGGCTGTTTTTTAACTGTTCCATATATACCATCAGCACAGAAATATCCGCCGGAGAAACTCCTGATACCCTTGACGCCTGTCCGATAGACCCGGGTTTAAATTTATCAAGCTTCTGCATTGCTTCTTTCCTGAGTCCGCTGATTTTCATATAATCCAATTCTTCCGGTATTAACTTGCTTTCCAATTTTTTGAAATGTTCTACCTGCCGTATCTGCCGCTCAATATAGCCTTCATATTTTAAATTGATATTTACCTGCTCAGCCACATCAGCACGAAGCTGCGGCCTTTCAGGGTCAACAGGCTCAAGCGCCTCATATGAAAGTTCCGGACGCTTTACAAGCTCGGCAAGCGTTGCGCCCGTAACAAGCTCGGCGCTCCCATACCGGCGCATTAATTCCTGTACGCTGCTGCCCGTGCCGATATTTACCGTCTTTACGCGCTCAATTTCTTCACGTATCTGCTGTTCTTTACGCCGCACTTCATTCATGCGCGCCTCGCTTACAAGCCCGGCTTCATAGCCATATTTTGTAAGGCGCAGATCTGCATTATCCTGCCTCAAAAGCAGCCTGTACTCCGCTCTTGATGTCATCATTCTGTACGGCTCAAAAGATTCCTTAGTAACAAGGTCATCTATCAGCACGCCGATATATGCCTCCGAACGGTCCAAAACCAAAGGCTCCTTCCCCTGCACTAACCTTGCCGCATTGATTCCGGCAATAATTCCCTGCGCCGCGGCTTCCTCATAACCGGAACTTCCATTAAACTGCCCGGCCGCAAACAGCCCGGCAATTTTCTTAAATTCAAGCGATGGCCTCAGCTGGACAGCGCTTATGCAGTCATACTCTATTGCGTATGCGTTGCGGACGATTTTTACATTTTCAAGTCCCGGCACGGTCCTGTACATTGCAAACTGAACATCTTCCGGCATGGAGCTGGACATTCCTCCAAGATACATTTCATTAGTATAAAGTCCCTCCGGTTCAACAAATACCTGATGCCTGTCCTTATCCGCAAAACGAACAACTTTATCCTCAATGGACGGGCAATAACGCGGCCCTGTGCCATGGATAACGCCTGCATAAAGAGGCGATCTGTCCAGATTTTCCCGTATAATGCGATGAGTTTCCTCATTTGTATATGTAAGCCAGCATGATACCTGATCTTTCTGGATACTCTCAGGATCCGTTGAAAATGAAAATGGCACAATATGCTCATCGCCAAATTGTTCCGTCATTTTATCAAAATCTATCGATCTTTTATCGACCCTTGCCGGCGTACCTGTCTTAAAACGGCGAACCTCTATCCCATTCTCTATAAGAGATTTTGTCAAATGATTTGCTGCCTGTAATCCGTTTGGACCCGTCTCATAACTCACATCTCCGTGAATGCATTTTGCTTTCAGATAAACTCCCGTGCATAAAACAACCGCACGAGCGTAATAAACTGCGCCAGACAGCGTTTTTACGCCCTGAATCCGCCCGTCTGCGACTATAAGCTCAGTGACCTCCGCCTGGCGCACAAGGAGATGTTCTGTATTTTCAAGGACTTTGCGCATACGGCGGCTGTATTCGGATTTATCCGCCTGCGCACGCAGGGAATGCACGGCCGGCCCTTTTGAGCGGTTCAGCATCTTTGACTGTATAAATGTTGCATCAATATTTTTGCCCATCTCTCCGCCAAGCGCATCAACTTCCCTGACCAGGTGTCCTTTAGAACTTCCTCCGATATTTGGATTGCAAGGCATCATCGCTATGCTTTCGCAGCTCACTGTAAAACAGATTGTTTCCATACCAAGCCTGGCCGCCGCGAGCGCCGCCTCGCATCCAGCATGTCCGGCGCCCACAACAACTACATCATAGGTTTCACATATATTTGGCATTTATTTATTCCTCCAACCTGATATGCATTATTTACCCATGCAGAATTTACTGAAAATCTGGTCGGCCAAATCTTCTTCAACAGATTCTCCTATAATGAACCCGAGCTTTTCATAAGCCGCCATCAGGTCAATCGTCAAAAAATCTTCGCTCATGCCGCAGGATATGCCATCTTTAACAAGGTTAAGGCTGTCCAGCGCCTCCTGCAAAAGTTCTTTATGCCTCAGATCCGTGATATAAATTTCTTCATCTGCGGAAATTTCCCCGTCAAAAAATAAATCGTTTATATTTTCCTGCAGCGCATCTAAACCTGTCTGTTTTTTGGCAGAAATATCTATAATCCTGCATTCCTGCCCGGCAATCTGCCGTATTTTTTCAGCCAGCACATTTCTGTCTGCAACTGTTTTAAGATCAGATTTATTAAATAATACAATAACTTTTTTGCCTGCCAAAAGTTCCATAACAGCATAATCGTCATTATCAAGAGGCCTCGAACTGTCCGCAACAAAAATAATAAGTTCTGCATCCTGAGCGTATTTTTTTGCCCTCTCCACGCCGATTTTTTCTACGCTGTCCTCAGTATTTCTTATGCCTGCCGTGTCCATAAGCCTCAGCGTTACGCCGCCTAAATTGACCTGCTCCTCAAGGACATCTCTTGTCGTGCCTTCAACATCTGTCACAATAGCGCGCTCCTGCCCTGCAAGCATATTCAGCAGGCTTGACTTTCCGGCATTTGTTTTTCCCAAAATAACTGTGCGTATTCCCTCTCTCATAATTCTGCCATTTTCGACATTTTTCAACAAATTATGCACATTATTAACAATATTATCAACATCTGCCTCCAATTTATGAACATAATTTTCAAGAGAAATATGCTCCGGGTCATCTAAAGCCGCTTCTATATAAGCGACATGATCAAGCAGGCATATCCTGATTTCCCTTATTTTTTCAGAAAGCCTGCCGCTAAGCTGGGATATTGAAGCTTTTAGCGCATAATCGTTTTTAGCCTGTATCAAATCCATGACAGCCTCTGCCTGAGACAGGTCAATGCGGCCGTTTAAAAACGCTCTTTTTGTAAACTCACCCGGCTCCGCCAGCCTTGCACCGGCAGACAGCACGGCTTCCAGCACTTTCTTTGTCACAAACATGCCGCCATGGCAGTTTATCTCTACAACATCTTCACGCGTATAGCTGTTAGGCGCGCGCATCACGACTGCCAGCGCTTCATCAATCACCTGCCCGTCACGGCAGACCGTGCCATAATGTACAGTATGGCTGGGTACAGATGAAAGCCTGTGCTTTTTCTTTGCCTGAAAAACCGAATCAGCTACAAAAACCGCCTGACTGCCGCTGATCCTTATTATGCTGATTCCTCCCGGGCTTGTCATTCCCGTGGAAATTGCTGCTATTGTATCTTCCATCTGAATCTGTGCCTCTCAAAAAATATTCCTTATAAATCAACAGATACCCTGCAAAGCAAGGTATCTGCCCAAAAATACTTATAAAAATTATCTGGAAGAATTTCCGCTTTTTTCCTTGTCCAGATAAACAACTATATGCCTGAACGGTTCTTCTCCCTCGCTCCTTGTGGAAACAAATTTGTCATGCTGCAGCGCCGAATGTATTATTCTTCTCTCATATGGATTCATCGGCTCTAAAGAAACAGGACGCCTGCTTCTTTTTACTTTATAGGCAATATTTCTTGCAAGAGATTCAAGCGTTTCTTTTCTTCTGTTCCTGTAATCTTCTGTGTCGATTTTAATCCTCACATATTTGTTTTTGCCCTTGTTAATCACAAGGCTTGTCAGATACTGGATAGAATCAAGAGTCTGTCCTCTCTTTCCTATTAACAGTCCCATATTTTCACCGGAAAGCTCTATGTTCACGCATTCTGGATCATCAAAATTTATATTTATATTGACATTCATCTCCATAGCTTTAAACATGTCGCCTAAAAATTTCCGGATTCTTGACTCAATCTCCTCATTTGGCATTGCTGCCGCATTCCTGTATCTTCTCTCTTTTGATTCTAAATCTTCTGTTTCCTGCGGCTGAACCTCAGCTTTATCCGCAATTTCCGGCTTCTTGGCCGGCTTCTGCGTTTTTTCAGCCTTTGCCGGACGTTCCTGCCTGTCGGCTGTTTTTTCCGGACGCTCTGTTTTTTCAGGCTTCTCATAACGCGGCTTCTTTTCGTAGCGTGCAGGTTCTTTTTTTACATCAATATCTATATTCTTTATTTCGGAAACTACACTCATAATGTCAAAGTCTTCTGTCTGTGCAATTTTTCTTACGCGAATAACAGCAGGCTTGTTAAACATACCCAAAAAACCGGAACTTCCCTTTTCTATCACTTCATATTCCACTTTATCGCTAGTTGTTTCAAGTTTTACAAGCGCATTTGTCAGCGCTTCGTCAACTGTCTTTCCTGAAACTTCAATATAATCCATGACTTCCTCCATTCTTAAAAGGCGCTATTTCTATCATTTATTATTTTTATTGTGCTTTTCGTTATACTTGGCCACCATTCCTGCTTTTTCAGCCAGACTGCCGGGTTTTGCCGTCTTATAATACTTTGTGGATTCCAGGATCTCCTGCACCTTCTTGTCATTTGCTTCCTTTTTGCTCTGCAGGCTCTCAAGGCGCTGCTTGGACTTATCTGCAGAAGTGATATTTTTTGTATTAGCCGTTGCATTTTTCGCAATTTTTTCTGGCGGAAGTCCTTTTTTTGCGCGCTTTTTATTGCGCATTTCAACATTACGCTTTACGATTTCATCAACGCCAAGGTTATCAAAATAACGGTTAACCAAAAGCTGGATTATCGTCTGGAATACTGCTGTCGCAATCCAGTACAGGCCAAGGCCGGCAGGAACGGAAAATGCAATAAAAACAGACATCAGCGGCATAAAAATCAGCATCATTTTCATGGAAGCAGCCGCCGGGTTATCGTCATCTGAAGAATTGTCACTCTTCCCCTGTGAAACCTTTGCGCTTATATACTGCGACAGGCCAGCCAGAATAGGGATCAGCAGCGCTGCATTCAATGCAAAAGTAGGCTGCTGCGATACATTGATTGTCAAAAACGTATTCATGTCCGTAATCTGCTGCTGGCTGCTGGCAATAACATCTGAAAATGCCGGAAAAAGCTCACGCAGGCGGTTCCATTGATCTGAAGTAAAGCTGTTGATTGCCACAACGACATCATTGACGTTTGTCCAATCCACAGAAGCGGAAAATTCACTCATGACTTCCGAGAAATTATCCGACTTCATGATGCCGCTTGTGCCGTTGTCCAGAAAATTCATAAATAAATTGTTTAGCTGGCTGATATAAAGCGGAATCCTCTGGAATACCCTGTACAGCGCCATCAAGATCGGAAACTGTATCAAAAGCTGCAGGCAGCCGCCCATCTGAGAAGTGCCGTACTTTTCATAAACAGCTTTTGTTTCTTCCTGCATCTTTATCATAGCATTCTGGTCGCTGCGCTTATCCTTATATTTATCCTGTATCGCTTTGACCTCAGGAGCAATAACGGAATTAAGCTTCATCATTTTTGACTGTTTGACAGTCAAAGGCAGCATAAGAATCTTGACAAGCAGCGTAAACAATACGATTGCGATTGCGATATTGCCAAGTCCGATAGAATGAATGCATATAAATAATACATCAAGTATCTTGCCAAGCACCCATGCTATCGGATTTATTATTGTGCTATAAATATCCAACCTGTTACCTCCAAAACTTTGTCTTTTTCTGCCCTTTTAAGGGCACTGGATCATATCCGCCCTTTGCCAGCGGATGACATCTCAATATTCTTTTTAAAGCCATCAATCCCCCTCTGAGCGCACCGTAACGCTCTATAGCCTCGCGCGCATATGATGAACAGCTTGGCACATATATGCAGTAACACCGTCCCTTATATGGAGAAACTGCAGCCTGATAAAATGCGATTAATTTAACCATGATTTTTTTCATTGCCACTGCTCCCTATATAATCATGTTATTATAATAAAAGCTTATGCTGATTTAATAAATAAATCATCGCCTCTTCTGTTTCATAATAACTTTTGCCTTTCAGGCCGTCCCTTGCCACTACAACGATATCCATACCCCTTTTCACATTTCCGCTGTTTAAGCGGAATGCTTCCCGGATAAGGCGTGCCAGCCTGTGCCGGACAATACTATTCCCGACTTTTTTACTCACAGATACGCCAAGCCTGACCGTATCCGTTCCGTTCTCTAAAACATACATTATAAGATATTTGTTTGCAAATGATCTCCTGCGGCTGTATACCCTGCGGAAATCACTGTTTTTTTTTAATGTTTCAAAATTCTCATACTTCATAAATATACAATCCTGTCACATATCCTGAATCATCATCATTTATTTTTTGTTACTTCTGTAATCAGCAAAATTTAACCTTATAAATTTTAAGACAGATGAACGCCAACAAAACACAGGTTTTATTGCCATACATCTGCCTTATCCATTTGCCATTAGACTGTAAGTCTTTTTCTTCCCTTTGCTCTCCTGGCAGCCAGAACCTTCCTTCCGCCCGGAGTGCTCATTCTTGCACGAAAACCATGTACCTTGGCTCTTTTTCTCCTGTTAGGCTGAAATGTCATCTTCATAAACGCATCCACCTCCTTTTCACACCATTATAAATTTATATGGCAGGAATATATTTTTAAGTTAAAATTTAAAACACCGTTTTTTATTATATTTGAAAAGTTTTATGAAGTCAAGCTAAAACTGGTATTTTTATATACTTTTTTTATTAATCTTCTTTTATTCACACTCGGTCACAAGTTATCAACATAATGTGTAAAATTTGTGGATAACTGTTGATTATATTTGCATTTTATCTGTGTTAAAAGCGCACTTCACAGAATGTGATGTGGCGATTGTGTACAAAATCGCATCTGGAAAACTAGTTTTCCGAATGCGATTTCTGTACACAATGGCAATGCTGCCACGGCAGCATGCCCTTTTAACACAGATAAATTATATAAACTCAAATTGTTGATATCTTGCAAAAAGCATATTTTTGTTATATTATATAAGGGAATATGTTTACGCTTAAAAAACTGTCTGAAAGGCATTGATATTTATGGAAGAATTACGGTTAAAATGGGATTTGATTTTGCAAACATTGAAGGAAGAGTATGATATTCAGGATATCTCTTTTAAAACATGGATCAAACCCATTAAATTATATGCATTGGAAGGCAATAAGATTACTCTTTTAGTTTCCGAAGAAACAATGGGTATTTCTTACATAGAGAAAAAATACCTGATTCCGCTTAAAGTGACTATCTGCGAGGTTATGGGACGCGAGTATGAGGTCGAGCTGGTATCGGCCAAGGAAAAAGAGGCAGATAAGAAACAGGAAAGCGCTCCGCTTCCTAAAAATCCAAATCTGCCTAACTTAAACCCTAACTATACCTTTGACACGTTTGTCATAGGAAACAACAACAACCTGGCTCATGCGGCCTCGCTTGCTGTTGCAGAGACGCCGGGGCAGGTTTATAATCCGCTTTTCATATACGGCGGCGTTGGACTTGGAAAAACTCACCTTATGCAGGCGATCGCGCATTTTATAAGCGACAACAATCCGTCCCTTAAAGTGCTGTATGTCACATCAGAGCTTTTTACAAATGAGCTGATTGATGCCGTACAGAATAATAAAAATTCAAGATTCCGCGACAAATACAGAAATGTAGATGTTCTGCTTATTGATGATATTCAATTTATAATAGGTAAAATATCTACTCAGGAAGAATTTTTCCATACTTTCAACACCCTTTACCAGGACCGCAAGCAGATCGTGATATCCTCCGACAGGCCGCCGAAGGAAATAGAAGAACTGCCGGACCGCCTGCGTACAAGATTTGAGATGGGTTTGTCCGTAGACATACAAATTCCTACATATGAAACCAAAATGGCGATTTTGAACAAGAAATCGCAAATGGGCGGATATGACATACCATATGAAGTTATGGATTACATTGCAACGCATATCAAGTCCAGCATACGTGAACTGGAGGGAGCGCTGACCAAGCTTGCGGCCTTCTCTACGCTGTCTCACAGTCCGATTACTGTCGAATTTGCGGAGAATACGCTAAAAGATCTTATATCGCCGGACGCCAAGCGCGAGATAACGCCGGAGCTTATAATTGATATAGTAGCGGAACATTTTAACATAACGCCTGCCGATATAATATCGCAGAAGCGCAGTTCAAATATTTCCTATCCGCGCCAGATTGTAATGTACCTATGCAGGCAGATGACAACTACATCTCTGCAGTCAGTCGGAAAAATACTCGGCAACCGCGACCACACGACCGTAATACACGGCTGCGAAAAAATTGCAAATGAAGTTCTTACAAGCGAAAATACAAAAAATACGATTGACGTACTGATAAAGAAAATCAATCCTTCATAAAAATGTTGACAGGCTGTTCTTTTTATGTGTACAAGGTATGGATAAATTTGGATAAGCCTGCTCTGCATCAAAATATCAAGAATTTAAGAACAGCATTTCCCCTGCTGTTTGAAGAAGTTATTACAGCGGGAAAACCTTTTATTTAAGCGGCATGCGGCAGTTATGCACGAATCCACACATACTACTGCTGCTACTACGGATTTTTATATTTATATATATATTTTCACAGAGCCCTGCAGGGCCAGAAGGAGTTATTCACACATGAAACTGATTTTTACAAAAAGCAGCCTGACCAAAGCAGTAAATATAGTTATGAAAGCAGTTCCGGTAAAGACAACTATGTCCATTCTGGAATGCATACTGATAGACGCCACTACAAACAATATCAAGTTTACGGCAAATGATATGGAACTTGGCATTGAGACGATCGTTGAAGGGCAGATAATAGAAAAAGGCAAAGTTGCGATTGATGCTAAGATATTTTATGAAATTGTGCGCAAGCTTCCGGAAAATGATGTCACGATAGAGACTGACAATAATCATACAGCGATGATAACGTGCGAAAAGAGCAAATTTAATATTTCAGGCAGACAGGGCGATGATTTTGCTTATATACCTGTGATCATCAGGGACAAATATATTTCGCTCTCGCAGTTTAAGCTGAAAGAAATAATAAATCAGACAATTTTTTCAATAGCTATAAATGACAACAATAAAATGATGACCGGAGAACTGTTTGAAGTGCAGGATCATTCCTTAAAAGTCGTAGGACTTGACGGCCACAGGATTGCTATAAGGAATGTTGCGCTTGATGGAGAGGCCGATAATATAAAGGCTGTTGTTCCGGGCAAAACGCTGATTGAAATAAGCAAGATACTCTCATCTGATGCAGAATCAGAAGTGCGCATCTATTTTACCGGAAATCATATTCTTTTTGAATTTGATAATACAATTGTTGTATCAAGGCTTATTGAAGGCGAGTATTTCAGAATCAACCAGATGCTTTCAAGCGATTACGAAACAAAAATACAGGTAAGGAAAAAAGAATTTCTTGAATGTATAGACAGGGCTAACCTTTTAATACGCGAAGGCGAAAAAAAGCCTATTATTATCACAATAAATGATGAGTTCCTTGAAGTAAAAATACAATCTTCTATAGGTTCTCTGAATGAAGATATTGATATCAGCAAAGAGGGAAAAGATATTATGATAGGCTTCAACCCTAAATTTCTGATAGATGCGCTCCGCGTAATTGATGATGAGGAGATAAGCATATATCTGGTAAATCCGAAAGCGCCGTGCTTTATACGGGATAAAGATGAAAATTATATTTATCTTATACTTCCGGTTAATTTTTCAGCATGATGCGCTGGCAGCAGGAGGCGGAGCAGAAATATGCAGGTAATTAATATCAGAGATGGCTATATTAAGCTTGGACAGGCAATTAAAGCAGCCGGACTTGTCGAATCCGGCGTTGAGGCAAAGCTTGTGATCCTGGACGGAAAGGTGCAGGTTGACGGAAAAGTTGAGCTGCAGCGCGGAAAAAAGCTGTTTGGCGGAGAAATTGTTACTTACAATGGAGAAAAAATCAAAATAGAAAAATAGTGCAGGTAATAAAGTGGTCATTGAGTCCGTTGATTTGCAGAATTTCAGGAATTACAGATTTCTGGATATGGTTTTTAATGAAAAGACAAATATCATCTATGGCGACAATGCGCAGGGAAAGACAAATATACTTGAATCGCTGTATGTAAGCGCAACTTCAAGGTCGCACAGGGGTAACAAGGACAAAGAGATGATCCGTTTCGGCGAGGAAGAAGCGCATATTAAGGTCCGGATAAAAAAGCATGGCATGGATTACCGTATCGATATGCATTTAAAGAAAAATAAGCCGAAAGGCATAGCAGTCAACGGCGTGCCTATAAAAAAAGCGGCCGAGCTTTTTGGAGTTATGAATATAGTTCTTTTTTCTCCGGAAGATTTAAGCATAATTAAGAACGGTCCGGCGGAGCGGCGCCGTTTCATGGATATGGAGCTCAGCCAGCTTGATAAGATTTATTTAAACAGCCTGGTCAATTATAATAAAGTCATTATACAGAGAAATAAATTATTAAAAGAGCTTTCTTTTGAGTATAACAGGGAAAAATTGGAAACATTGGATATATGGGATATCCAGCTTGTACGGTACGGGAGCGCTGTCATTCGGGCAAGGGAAGAACTGATAAGGCAGATAGGAGGAATAGTTTCAGATATCCATGCAAAGCTTTCAGGCGGAAAGGAAATACTTGAAATACGCTATGCTCCATGCGTCAGCCAGCAGTCTTTTGAGGAGCAGGTCAGAGCGGCCAGGGAGCGGGATATACGGCTTAAAGCGACAGGCACTGGTCCGCATAAAGATGATCTTATATTTTATATTGGCGGGCAAGATGTCCGAAGGTTCGGGTCACAGGGACAGCAGAGGACAGCAGCACTGTCACTGAAATTAGCCGAGATAGAGCTGGTTAAAAAAAGGGTTAACGATACGCCTGTCCTGCTTTTGGACGATGTTTTATCAGAGCTTGACAGCAGCAGGCAGAATTTTCTGCTGAACAGCATGAATGATATACAGACGATTATTACATGTACAGGACTGGACGAATTTATTCAAAACCATTTTGCAGCGGAAAAGATATTCAGGGTAGAAAACGGCAGCATTTGTTTATGTGGATAACAAGTTAGGAGGAATGGAAATGTCAGAACAGAAGTATGGTGGTGACCAGATACAGATTCTTGAAGGCCTTGAAGCAGTAAGAAAAAGGCCGGGTATGTATATTGGAACAACGTCATCAAGAGGCCTTCATCATCTTGTTTATGAGATCGTTGATAATGCGGTTGATGAAGCGCTGGCAGGGTTTTGCGATACGATTCGGGTCATTATCAACCCGGATAATTCGATTACTGTTATCGACAATGGCAGAGGAGTCCCGGTCGATCTGAATCATAAGACAGGAAAGCCGGCAGTTGAAGTCGTTTATACGATGCTTCACGCAGGAGGAAAATTCGGCGGCGGAGGATATAAAGTTTCCGGAGGGCTTCACGGCGTTGGCGCTTCGGTTGTAAATGCGCTTTCTGAGTGGCTTGAAGTATTTGTAAAGAGAGATGGCCATATTTACAGCCAGCGTTATGAGAGAGGAAAAGTATGCTGCCCTCTGAAAGTCATAGGCGACTGCGACCAGAATGATACAGGTACAAAGGTCATATTCCTGCCTGATAAACAGATATTTGAGGAAACGCAGGTTTTTGAATATGATGTTTTAAAACACAGGCTGCGAGAAATGGCATTTTTGACGAAGGGCATAAAGATTATACTTACAGATGCAAGGAATGGCATCGAGCAGGAGCGCGTATTCCACTATGAAGGCGGCATACGGGAATTTGTGACATATCTGAATAAAAGCAAAGAAACATTATATGATAATGTCATTTATTGTGAGGGAAATAAGGACGGCATTCAGGTTGAAGTGGCCTTCCAGCATAATGACAGCTATAATGAGATAGTAGATTCTTTTGTTAATAATATCAAGACTCCGGAGGGAGGAACGCATCTTGCAGGATTCAGAAATGCCCTGACAAAGACATTTAATGATTATGCAAGAACGAATAAGCTTTTAAAAGATAACGACCAGAGCCTTGCCGGAGAGGATATCCGGGAAGGTCTTACAGCTATTGTAAGCGTCAAGATAGAGGAGCCTCAGTTTGAAGGGCAGACAAAGCAGAAATTGGGAAATACAGCTGCAAGGGGAGCTGTGGACAGCATTGTGAGCGAACAGCTGACATATTTCCTTGAGCAGAACCCTGCGGTTGCCAAAGCAATATGCGAGAAATCCATTCTCGCACAGCGCGCCAGAGATGCGGCCAGAAAGGCGAGGGATCTGAC
The DNA here is from genome assembly GCA_947628875.1 of uncultured Lachnospira sp. Classification (GTDB taxonomy): domain Bacteria; phylum Bacillota; class Clostridia; order Lachnospirales; family Lachnospiraceae; genus Lachnospira. Next base: position 5,427 of record CANRBP010000003.1, on the reverse strand, counting down.
AAGGCGTAAAAGCGCTCTTGAAAATTCGTCATTGCCGGGCAAACTTGCAGATTGTTCAGACAAAGATCCGAAAAATTGCGAGATTTACATTGTTGAGGGAGATTCGGCAGGCGGATCTGCAAAAGAAGCAAGAAGCCGTTCAACGCAAGCCATACTTCCGCTGAGAGGAAAGATTCTGAATGTTGAAAAAGCACGCCTTGACAGGATTCTTGAAAATGCGGAAATAAAGGCGATGATAACGGCATTCGGAACAGGCATTCATGAAGATTTTGATATAAGCAAGCTGCGGTACCACAAAATTATTATAATGACAGATGCCGATGTTGACGGTGCGCATATCGCTACTTTGCTTCTGACATTTTTTTACCGTTTTATGCCGGATCTGATAAAGAAGGGCCATGTTTATCTTGCTCAGCCGCCGCTTTATAAAATTGAAAAAAATAAAAAAGTCTGGTATGCATACAGCGATGAGGAACTTAACCGTATTATGCTTGAAATAGGGCGTGACCAGAATAATAAGGTGCAGCGCTATAAAGGACTTGGCGAGATGGATGCCGAGCAGCTGTGGGATACCACGATGGATCCGGAAAAAAGGATCTTGAAGCGCGTGAATATGGATGAGGATCTTGAGTCAGAAATTGACATTACATTTTCAACGCTGATGGGTGACAAAGTAGAACCAAGAAGAGAATTTATAGAAAACAATGCCAAGTATGTGAAAAATCTTGATATTTAAGTTTCGGCGTGACATAAGTAAGTAGTGCCGTTTTAGCGGCAGAATGTGAGGAAAGATGGACGAACATATCTTTGACCAGGTTCATGATGTGGATATGCAAAAGACAATGGAAAGTTATTATATTGACTATGCCATGAGTGTTATTGCAGCCAGGGCTCTTCCTGATGTGCGGGACGGCTTAAAACCTGTTCAGCGAAGAATCTTGTTTTCAATGATCGAGTTAAACAATGGGCCTGATAAACCGCATCGTAAATGTGCCCGTATCGTTGGCGATACTATGGGTAAATATCATCCGCACGGAGATTCATCAATTTATGAAGCGCTGGTTAAGCTGGCTCAGAATTTTAATACGAGATATCCGCTGGTAGATGGCCACGGAAATTTCGGATCTGTGGACGGTGACGGAGCTGCCGCAATGCGTTATACGGAGGCAAGGCTCAGCAGGATTTCAATGGAAATGATTGCTGACATCAATAAAAATACAGTTGATTTTATACCTAACTTTGACGAGACGGAGAAAGAGCCTACAGTGCTCCCTTCAAGGTATCCTAATCTTCTTGTAAACGGCACTTCTGGCATTGCAGTAGGAATGGCTACAAATATCCCTCCGCATAATTTACGCGAGATTATTTATGCTGTTGTGCGTATTATTGATAACCGCGTGAATGAGGACAGGGCAACTTCGATAGAGGAAATAATGGAAATAGTCAAAGGCCCTGATTTTCCAACAGGCGGAACTATCATCGGCAAAATGGGCATTGAGGAAGCTTACAGGACAGGGCGCGGCAAAATAAAAGTGCGCGCAGTTACCAACATTGAACCGATGGCAAACGGAAAAAACCGTATTGTTGTATCAGAGCTGCCTTATATGGTCAATAAGGCAAAACTGATTGAAAAAATCGCCGAGCTGGCAAAAAATAAAAAAATAGACGGCATCACAGATCTTCGCGATGAATCGGACAGAAGCGGAATGCGTGTCTGCATTGAGCTGAGGAGAGACGTGAACCCTAATATAATTTTAAACCAGCTGTTTAAGCATACGCAGCTTCAGGATACTTTCGGTGTTATCATGCTTGCGCTGGTCAACCAGGAGCCGAAGGTTCTGAATATCCTGGATATGCTTCAGTATTATCTGATGCATCAGGAGGAAGTTGTTACAAGAAGGACGCAGTATGATTTAAATAAAGCTGAAGAACGTGCGCATATTTTACAGGGACTGCTTATTGCGCTTGACAATATCGACCGCGTTATCGAAATCATACGCGGTTCAAAAGATGTGCAGGCAGCCAAAGCAAGCCTTATTGATGAGTTCAGCCTGACAGACATGCAGGCACAGGCTATTGTCGATATGAGGCTTCGCTCGCTGACAGGACTGGAAAGGGCAAAACTGGAGGCTGAACTGCAGGAACTGTTAAATAAAATTTCTGAATATAAAGCTATTCTTTCCGACAAGAAAAAGCTTCTTGGCGTCATCAAAAATGAAATTTCAGTTATTGCTGAAAAATACGGAGACGACAGGAGGACTGCAATCGGTTTTGACGAATATGACATTTCAATGGAGGATCTGATACCAGATGAACCTGTCGTGATAGCGCGGACAAACATGGGTTATATAAAACGCATGACTCCGGACAATTTTAAGAGCCAGCACCGTGGCGGCAAGGGAATTAAAGGAATGCAGACGCTTGAGGAAGATTATATTGAAGATCTCTTTATGACAACCTCACATCATTATCTGACATTTTTTACGACAAGCGGGCGCGCATATAAAATGAAAGCCTATGAAATACCGGAAGCAGGCAGAACGTCAAGGGGAACTGCAATAATCAATCTTCTGCAGCTTATGCCTGGGGAACAGATAACGGCTGTTATCCCGATTGATGTTAAAAAGCTGACAGATAATGATTATATGTTTATGGCTACAAGAAAGGGCATTGTCAAAAAAACGCCTATACGTGAATTTGCCAATATACGCAAAAATGGCATTCAGGCCATTACGCTCAGAGATGATGATGAACTGATAGAGGTCAAGCTGACGAATAACAGCTGCGATATACTGCTTGCTACAAAGCTTGGACAGTGCATCAGGTTTAAGGAGACAGACGTGCGTCCGACAGGAAGGAGCTCGATGGGAGTTATCGGCATGAATCTTCTCGATGAAGATGAAGTTGTAGGCATGCAGCTGAATATACAGGGCGATGAACTTCTTATTGTGTCGGAGCTTGGACTTGGCAAAAAGACAAGCATGCAGGAATTTGCTGTACAGCACCGCGGCGGAAAAGGCATTAAATGTTATAAGATTAATGAAAAATCGGGAAATGTTATCGGCGTTAAAGCCGTTGACGACAGCAGGGAAATCATGCTGATTACTACAGAGGGCATCATAATACAGCTCAAGTGTGCCGATATTTCCAGGCTGGGCAGGATAACCTCCGGCGTTAAGCTGATTAATCTTGATGATGGAGTTACGGTTGCCACTGTGGCAAAGGTGCGCAAAAAGCCAATGAATGACGACAACAGTGAAGCGGAAGGTTTTGACGAAATAGAAGAAGCGGAAGCAGCACAGCCTAAAAATAAATGAACAGCCAGATGATAAAATATTTCTGATGCCTTTTGATGACAGACTGAATTGAATATTTTGCATATATTTGGCGGATAGAGACTGCCGCATTGATATATCTGTATAAGATGATGAGTTTACCGCATTAATCAGATATTTTTAGTGCGGCAGTTTCGGATTGTGAGGAATTATGAGAGAAATCGATGTCAGTGAAGTGACAAGAAATATTAAGGAAATGTGTATTGAGGCAAACCATTTTTTGTCCGAGGATATGAAAAAAAGATTCGATCATGCAGCAGAGTCGGAAGAATCTTTGCTTGGCAGGAGGATTCTTGGCCAGCTTAAAGAAAATCTCGAGATTGCGGCCAGCCAGATGATACCAATCTGTCAGGATACAGGAATGGCTGTTGTTTTTATGCGTGTGGGGCAGGATATACATTTATCCGGCGGCGATATTACAGATGCAGTAAATGAAGGAGTTAAACAGGGATATGAGGAAGGTTATCTCAGGAAATCTGTTGTCAAAGATCCGATTTACAGAGAAAATACAAAGGATAATACTCCGGCAGTAATCCATTTTGAGATAGTTCCCGGTGATAAAATTGATATTACTGTTGCGCCAAAGGGATTTGGAAGTGAAAATATGAGCCGTATTTTTATGCTGAAGCCTGCAGATGGCATCGAGGGCGTAAAAGATGCAATTTTGACAGCTGTACGCGATGCAGGCCCAAATGCCTGTCCTCCAATGGTTGTCGGAGTCGGCATAGGCGGAACTTTTGAAAAATGTGCATATCTTGCGAAAAAAGCGCTTACGCGGAATCTGAATGAAGAATCACAGATTGATTATGTGCGCGAACTTGAAAAAGAAATGCTTGAAAAAATCAATATGTCCGGAATAGGGCCGGGAGGCCTTGGCGGAACGCAGACAGCTCTTGCTGTCAATATTGAAACATATCCGACGCATATTGCAGGGCTTCCGGTAGCTGTAAATATATGCTGCCATGTCAACAGGCATGTACGCAGGATTATTTGAGTAAAAAAATATATAAATATATACAAATTAGAGAAAGCAGTTAAGGAATGGAGATTTATATGGAAAAATATATTAAAGCGCCGATCAGTGATGAAGATGCGAAAACTCTCCGTGCAGGGGATTATGTGTACATAACAGGAACGATTTATACAGCCAGAGATGCTGCGCACAAAAGAATGGCGGAAACATTGGCAGCAAAAGAGCAGCTTCCGATGGAGATAAAAAATAATATTATTTATTATATGGGACCGTCTCCGGCCAGGGAAGGCAGGCCGATTGGATCTGCAGGGCCAACTACAGCGAGCAGAATGGATAAATATACGCCTGACCTTTTAGATTTAGGATTAAAAGGAATGATTGGAAAAGGAAAGCGTTCAGATGAAGTTAAACAGGCTATTGTGAGAAACGGCGCTGTTTATTTTGCAGCTGTCGGCGGAGCTGGCGCATTATTGGCGCAATGCATACAGTCGTCAGAGGTTATTGCTTATGATGATCTGGGAACGGAGGCAATCCGCAGGCTGGAAGTTAAGGATTTTCCGGTAATTGTTGTAATAGACAGTGAAGGAAATGATTTATATAAAAATGTCATGGAAAGTTCAGTTACAAAATTATTGAAATAAATTTTAAAATATAATTGACAATAAATTTTATGCCTGATATAATAAATCTTGCGTTTAGTGTAATAATATATTTTATTTGGAGAAATACTCAAGAGGCTGAAGAGGCGCCCCTGCTAAGGGTGTAGGTCGGGCAACCGGCGCGAGGGTTCAAATCCCTCTTTCTCCGCTTGGCAGGAGATAGCCACGGATCATTGATCCGTGGCAATTTCTTTTTATATTTATTTATATTATATTAGAAAATTTCATAAGATTTCAGCAGAAAACAACTTAAATAACTGAACAGCTAAAAAAATATTCAAAAAAAATCTGAAAAAGTGTTGACAATCAAAAAAACAGGTGCTAATATATACAAGTCGCTGTGAGCGGCAAAACAAAAATCAATCCATCTGGCGGAGACAGACGAATTGATTTGAACATTGGCAATCAAACAGTAAAACAACCCTGAAAATTCATTAAAAGTTTTCACGATTACAACGTA
>CANRBP010000002.1 GCA_947628875.1 uncultured Lachnospira sp. | reverse complement strand
TATCCGTAATCTTACGTTGTAATCGTGAAAACTTTTAATGAATTTTCAGGGTTGTTTTACTGTTTGATTGCCAATGTGCAAATCAATTCGTCTGTCTCCGCCAGATGGATTGATTTTTGTTTTGCCGCTTACAGCGGCTTATTTATAATATCACCCATTTTTTGGATTGTCAACAATTTTTTTATTTTTTTAAATTTTTTTTAAATTATATTTTTAATCCGTTAATCTCATGCCGGCAAGAAGTCATTTTCCGGCCGTTTTCCGCATCAGCTGAGCCTCGACTTAAAATCTTTATAAGTAAATGTTTTGACCGGATATGCGCCTTTTTTTTCATTGTATGCCCAAATCTGAGGAAGAGCAATGCCATTAAAAGTATTGTTCTTTACCATGCTGTAGTGAGCCATATCGCAAAATACCAGCTTTTCTCCAGGAATAAGTTCATGGTCAAAAGCATAATCACCTATGATATCTCCTGCAAGACATGTATTTCCGCCAAACCTGTAAATATAAGGATAGCGTTTCTGCAGCTCACCCGGGCGTCTCGCACCAATTATTTCAGGCCGATATGGCATTTCCAGGACATCTGGCATATGGCACGCTGCTGATGCATCGAGAATGGCTGCTCGCGCCATATATCCTGCTTCTTCTGAATCTGCGTTATGCGGAAGCATCTCTTTTGTAACTTCAAAAGCTTGCTCGTGTATATCCATCACCTGCGCAACCAGATAACCGGCATTGAGCGCAACTGCTTCCCCAGGTTCAAGATACACCTGCACCTGATATCTGTCCTGAATGTAATTTATGCACTTTATCAATAATTCTATATTATAGTTTGAGCGCGTTATATGATGGCCTCCGCCAAAATTTACCCATTTGATTTCAGGCAAAGCCAACAGCCAGCCGAATTTTTCTTCTACATGCATGAGCACTCTTTCCAGCGTATCCGCATTCTGCTCACACATAACATGAAAGTGAAGCCCCTCAATCCCGTCCAATGCTGCCATGTCCTGCGCCAGCGCCTGCTCAAGCATTGCCGCTGTAGTTCCAAGCCTTGAACCGGCGCAGCACGGATTATATATTTCATGTTCCACTTCTGCATATTCCGGATTGACGCGCAGGCCGCAGCCGCAGCCGGCAGCCTTTGCCTGCTCCTTGAATTTTTGATACTGCCTGACCGTATTAAACACAATATGGTCGCAAATTTCTGCTATTTCCGCAAATTCTTCTTCTTTATAAGCCGGGGAAAAAATATGCGTCTCCCCGCCCATTTCTTCTCTGCCAAGCCTGGCTTCATAAAGAGAACTTGCCGTAGTGCCGCTCAGATACTGTTTGATAATTAAATAAAGGGAGAACATGGAAAACCCTTTTTGTGCAAGCAATATTTTGCAGCCTGTTTTTTTCATAACCATATTCAGGCATTTCAGATTTTGCTCCAGCAGCCGCTCATCAACAATATATGCAGGCGTTGGTATTTTGCTAAAATTAATATCTTCCATGACGCGCCCCATTCATTCTTTTTGCATGGCACAATCAGTCAACCAGCTGAGGATGAAAATTTTCCACCCACGGCAGGCCAAACCTGTTGAGTGCGTCCATAAACGGATCCGGGTCAAACTCTTCTATATTGTGAACGCCCGGCTTGTTCCATTTTCCGGTCATCAGCATCATTGCCCCGATCATGGCAGGCACGCCGGTAGTATATGATACTGCCTGCGCCCCGACTTCCTTATAGCATTCCTGATGGTCGCACATATTGTAAACGTAATATGAAACCGGCTTTCCGTCTTTTTGCCCCTGGAAAATGCATCCAATATTAGTTTTTCCTACCGTTCTCGGCCCAAGTGAAGCCGGATCAGGCAATACTGCTTTTAAAAACTGCAGCGGTATAATTGAATGCCCTTCAAATTCAATCGGCTCAATAGATGTCATGCCCACATTTTCCAAACATTTCAGATGCGTAAGGTAGCTTTGCCCAAATGTCATAAAGAAACGGATTCTTTTCACGCCCTTTATATTGATGGCCAGCGACTCTATTTCTTCATGGTGCAAAAGGTACATATCCTTCTCTCCCACGCCGTCAAAATTATATACGCGCTTAATCTCCATTGGCTCTGTTTCTATCCAGCGGCCGTTTTCCCAGTAACTTCCCTTCGCCGAAACTTCCCGTATATTAATCTCCGGGTTAAAATTAGTCGCAAACGGGTATCCATGATCGCCGCCGTTGCAGTCCAAAATGTCAATATATTCAATTTCATCAAAATAATGTTTCTGCGCATAAGCGGAAAAAACTCCGGTAACGCCCGGGTCAAACCCTGATCCGAGAAGCGCCGTAATTCCGGCCTGCTCAAAACGCTCCCTGTATGCCCACTGCCACGAATACTCAAAATGAGCAGTTTCAGGCGGCTCATAGTTAGCCGTATCCATATAATTCGTTTTGGTTGCAAGGCACGCGTCCATAATAGTCAAATCCTGATAAGGAAGTGCTATATTCATGACAATATCCGGCTTTTCTTTTTGTATCAGCGCGATCAGCTCATCTGCATGGTCGGCGTCAACCTGCGCTGTTGTTATTTTTGTTTTGCCGGCGCCTGTCCCATAACGCTGCTCACAATCCTGTTTTAATGCATCGCATTTTGATTTTGTCCTGCTTGCAATACAGATTTCCTCAAAAACTTCCGGGTTCTGACAACATTTATGAACCGCTACGCCAGCTACGCCGCCTGCTCCAATTATAAGCGCTTTTCCCATGCTTTCCTCCTGTCTGCTGCATCCAGCCTGTTATATATTTTTTATTTCTCCTGTCATGCCGAGTAATTCTTTCACATAAGTCGGCAGGTAAAAGCTCCCTTTGTGCAAATCTGTATTGTAATATTTTGTTTTAATACCCAGCCTGTTCCATGCTTCTTCGTGCAGATCCCTAATCGGATCATATTTCTTTGATGCGAACCCAAACAGCCAATGCCCGGACGGGTATGACGGAATGTGGCACTGGTAAACCGTACTGTACGGAAATACCTGTTGTATATGCTTGTGCGCTTTCTGGACTGTCCTCGAATGCTCGCTATAATACGGGCTTTCATGCTGATTGATCAAAATGCCGTCCTCATGCAGCGCTTTAAAGCAGTTGCCATAAAATTCCCTTGTAAACAGTCCCTCTGCCGGGCCGTACGGATCCGCACAATCAACTATAATCAAATCGTACTCGTCTTTTTTCATGCGCGCAAAGCGGATACTTTCCTCAAAATGCATATGTACGCGAGAGTCCGACAGCTTGCAGGAAGTTTCCTCAAAATACTGAAGGCACATGTCCGTAACAGATTTATCTATTTCAACCATGTCAATATTTTTAATTGTATCGTATTTTGTCAATTCACGTATCGTTCCCCCGTCTCCGGCGCCAATCACCAGAACATTTTCCACATGCGGATGAACAGCCATCGGAACATGAGTAATCATCTCATGATAAATAAATTCATCTTTCTGCGTAATCATAAGCTCGCCGTCCAGCACCAGGACTTTCCCAAATTCCACCGTATCAAGGATATCAATGCGCTGGTATTCGCTCTCCACGCTCGCAATCTGGTTTTTCACTTTCATGGTCAGCTGTACGTTTTGGGTATGTTTATCCGTATACCACAATTCCATTCTATCTTTTCCTCCAAAATCATGCGCTGGTATCAACTATGTTGATATTTTCCACATTCATATCCTGTGTGCCTGTTACCAGGCAGCCTTTTTCCTTGGCATATTCAATATAATGGATAATTTCCTGTGTGATCATTTCCCCCGGCGCAAGTATCGGGATACCCGGCGGATAGCACATAACAAACTCGCTGCAAATGCCTCCCGCGCTCTCCTCAATAGCAAGCGACAGCTTTTTGCTGAAAAATGCTTTCTGAGGTCCCATGACAATCTTAGGATTAATATATTCGTGATCAAACATACCTGATTTTTCCCGCTCATGAAGCCGCTTGATTTCTGACAGTGCAGAAATAAGCCGTTCTATCTCAAGATTTCTGTCTCCGCCTGAAATAATTGCGAGAATGTTCCCAATATCGCCAAATTCTATCTGAATCCCGTAATCATCGCGAAGCAGGTCATAAACCTCAATGCCTGCCAGGCCAATGTCACGCGTATGCACGGAAAGTTTCGTCCTGTCAAAATCAAATACCGTATCCCCATCAATTAATTCTTCGCCAAATGCATAGTAACCGCCGAGCTTGTTAATCTCCTCCCTGGCATAGCTTGCAAACTCTATCATTTTGCTGCTGTAAAATTTTCCGTTCAGGCTCATGTTTTTGCGCGCAATATCCAGCGAGGACAAAAGCAGGTACGAACCGCTGGTTGTCTGCGTAAGGTTGATAATCTGCCTGATATAATCCGCATTCACCGTATTGCGCGTCAGCAGAATCGAGCTCTGCGTAAGAGAACCGCCTGTTTTATGCATACTGACCGCCGACATGTCAGCTCCTGCTTTCATTGCAGATACCGGCAATGTATCGCTGAAATAAAAATGCGTTCCATGTGCCTCATCTACCAGCACCAACATGCCCGCGTCATGCGCCATATCCACAATCTGCTTTAAATCCGAGCAGATGCCGTAATAAGTAGGGTTATTCACAAGTATGGCCTTTGCATCAGGATTTTCATGAATGGCAGTCTCCACATCTTTCACGGACATGCCCAGCGGTATCCCCAGCCGCTGATTTACGCCCGGATTGACATATACCGGAAGCGCGCCATTTACTACAAGCGCGTTGATTGCACTCCTATGGACGTTCCTGGGCATGATTATCTTGTCCCCGGCAACCGTTGTCGCCATTATCATTGCCTGTACGGCGGCTGTTGTGCCATTGACTATAAAAAATGCCTCATCTGCGCCAAAAGCCTCTGCCGCCAACATCTGTGCGTCCTTTATAACCGATACCGGATGGCAAAGGTTATCCAGCGGCTTCATAGAATTCATATCCAGTTTTACGCAGTCCGCCCCCAGAAATTCTTTCAGCTCCTTATTTCCACGGCCGCCCTTGTGTCCCGGCACGTCAAAATGTGCCAGCCTGTTCAGGCGCTGTTCTTCAAGCGCCCGATGAATCGGCGTGTCATTCTGTGTAAGTCTTGTATTGCTTTCCAACGCATTACCCATCCTTTGTGTTTATAGTTTTATTAACATTTTCTACAAGCCTTTAAATGCCATTTTCATGATCAGGTTATGGTCGTAGAGGCCGGCCAATACCGGGTTGCCTCCGATGTCAGCCAATGCATCGGCCGCCCACTGCATATTGCCGCAGGCTGTGATAACCACAAACAGCAGCCACACTATCACCAGTCCCTCCGCAATGCCCACAGCGAACCCGCCAATTTTGTTTGCCTGATGAATCACCGGCAGGCGGCTGACGAGGTTTGTAAGTGCTACAATTATTTTCAGCACCACGTATATAATGATAAAAACAATCATATAAATAATTGCATTAAAGATTATGTTTGCCAGGCGCACTGCCAGTACAGCCATTATGATGCTTTTTATGTGTGCCGCACCGGTTCCTGCTATGCTTTCCGCCTTATCCCGGATAACCGATGCGCTTATGCTGTTCGTAACTGACTCCGGCAGATGCAGCATTTCGCCGATTTGCGTGATATACCCGTTTATTGTTTCCACCAGTCCCGTATCCTGCAATTCTCCTGCATCATCACCGACTACATCATCAACTGCGCCGCCAAACAGGTTATTTTCATTTTCCAGCAGCGTAATGTAAACCGAACGCTCAAGGTTATCATACAAGCTTGTCCCTGACCTGAGCGCGCCTCCAATAACCGGCGTTAATATCACGGACGCAAATAATGTTACTACAAGCGTTGCCAGCGACAATACAATCCGAATGATACCCTTTTTCCACCCTATATATGCGCACACGCAAAAAATCAACAGCACTGCTGCAAATACCCAGCTCATACGTACCTCCTGTCATCTTAACCGAATGTTTTGAATATATTTTGAATTGACCAAAATATAATATCCTCTTATTCCTGTTGGCAATATGCCTTCTATAGGCAATTCCACTGTCTGGTTTGTCAAAACTTTACCATTAAAGTTCAGCAGCGCAAAAGATGTTGAGTTGCTCATCAGCACGCTTTTGCCGTCAAACTTGATTTGGTCATACTGCGTATTAAATGTCGTCTCTAACACTTTGTCTCCATTGGACGAATAAACCAGCAGCTTGTATACATCTCCGGAATCCGTATTTTCCAATACTAATCCGATATAGTCCTCACTGAAAAACACTCTTTCAATGCTGCTGTTTATTGGAATTTCTTTTTCCAGTTTAGGATATTCTTTAATGCTGTATATGCTCAGCACATTTTCACCTACTGCAATTGCGCGGTTTTTGCGTATAAAATGCACATCGCCTACAATTGTGCTGTCATAGTGGTTAAATCCGCCTACTACACGCTCTGTCTCGTTTTGCCCTACCTCGGAAAAGTTGTAAAATACAACATTTGTCTTAATCTGCTCGCCGCTGACATATAGGTATGATGCTATCAGCTTGGTCGCATCGTCAGAAATGCTGATATCCAGCGGATAGCCGTCTCCAGCCAGCGTTGTCTTTACACTGTATATATGTTCCCCCTGCCTGTCATACAGATTGATGTAATTGGCTTCGTTATCTTCAAGTACAGCAGCAACGACCCCCTGCTGAGCCACTTCTATCTGTGAAATAGTCAGCGATGTGTCAACCGTGCCAATCGTTCCATCTTTATCAAGCAGGTATATGGTGCTGCCGTTGATATCCCCAACTGCCACGCAATCCCCGCATATTTTAAGCTGAGGTTTCTGCATTGAAAACGTCTGGTTCCAAATTGCATTTCCTTTTTTGCCATAGTAGGAAACTCCATCATTACTGTAACGTATATAACCGTCTCCATAAGGCACATAGCGCGATGACTGGCTGTCGTCCCGGTTTACCGAGTTTTCAACAACATACTCCTTGTATGTGATGTTGTCCATTGCTTTCATAATCACAAGCGCCATAACCGCCACGGCCGCCAAAATCACAACAGTGCCGATAATCCTGTTTTTCCTGTGCCTTTTTATTTTATTTTGCAGCTGTTCTTCATCTAAATCGTCATTCTGCAGCGGTTCCCCCGAAAGCTGTATCACTTTTTTTTCTGTTGATGAATTGCCGCCTTTATTAAATCTGGAGTGCCCTGATATGATATCAGCCATCCGGTGTACCTCTTTTTCCTAATAGTTGTACCATCCTGCCATTTGACCGTACTACTGCTATTATACAATATTAAACAAAATATTCAAGGCAGTTTTAACTCTTGTCCAACATATAATTTATTAGCGTCCTCCAATTCGTTAAAAGCAATCACATCTTCATACCTTGATGCGCTGCCATAATGCTGTTTGCAGATCCCCATGATAGTATCTCCCTGCTGCACTACATATGTATCGTACTCCGGATAGACATTTTCAATAGATGACTCCTGCCCTGTATTTGCAGGTTTTGTCGCCTCATCGGTCTGCTCCTCTTTGTCTGCTTCTGTATTCTGCGTGTTGCCTGCTGACGGATTTTGCGAAGGATTTTCCGGCTCTGTTTCCTCTTTTGTCGGGTAAACATCGCCTGTCACTTTATGCACGGGTATAACATCATCTGAGTCCGCTGCCACGCCATCCTGTTCAGCTCCGTTTACATTTCCGGCCTCCTTCTGGTTCATGTTTGATATCTCAGTCACGATACTGTTTAAGGATCTGTCAAAGCTTTTCATTTTTTCGTAGCTGTTCATCAGGTTTATTCCTATGACCAGAACTACAACAACCATAAATGTACTTACCCCATACATAAACGCCGCATTTCTTTTTTGCTGCTGCAGTTCTTCTTTTTCCTGTATAATGCTGCGTATGGATTTCATTACCCTGTCTTTTTCCTGGCTCTCCACTGAACGCCGCCCGCGTTTTTCCAGCATATACTCCTGCATTTCATAGTTGCGCTCATAAAAGCACACATAACCTTTTTGCTGGCGCAGATCTCCGTTTTCATACAAATAAAAGCTTTCTTCTTTATCCAGGGTGTTGATTAAATACATTGTCTTCATGTTCCCTGCAAAGTTGTCCATATGGACACGCTTTAAATACTGCATTCTTTCAGCTGTAACATCTGGCAGCGCTGCAAACCACCCAACCACCTGCAAATTCGGAAAGTATTTTTCGGCATCTGAGTATATGCCGTTCCATATTTTTTCATCAAAATAAATGCCCTGTTTTCCTTCGTTCTCAACATGCTTCGCCTTTATCACTCCTTTGATAAACAGGCATTTTTCATTATCAGCGCGCTGGCACTCTCCAAGCAGGACTCCGGCCTGCTCTTCATCCGGGGAACTGTAGGCGATAGAATTGATGTAACTAAACGCATAATCTTCAATATAGATTTTCCGGTTAGAACTCACATCGCCAATCTGCTTAATATTCTTTGGTCTTCTGATAGATGTATTTTTTTTGCTGTCATCGCTTTCGTTTTCCTCCTCACTGTCGCAAATAATTTCTATCATGTGCTTTCCGCCTCCTTGATCCCATAAATGAATAGTGGTTAGTCTATAGCGTAGCACCCTGTATGCAAAAAATTTATCACTTTTTGTCAGCGTCAAAAAAATTTTTCTTTTTATTTTTCTTTTTTGCGCACATTTTGTTTTATTCTGAAATTATTTGACGAAACATTCAAGACATATTTACATAATTTCCACATAAATATATTGTAGACAGGCAAATATTGATTTCTGTCCATCCGGAATAACAAAGATAACCTTATCCGGCACAATATTATCCGAAAGGAATAGAACAATGTTATATTATTTTGATTCTGCCAGCACTGACACGCCTCTCGATATGTGCGCACAGCTGCTGGATTTACTGCAGGCCGAACCGGTTGGTTCAAGGCCGCTTGTGATCCTGTGCATCGGCAGCGACCGTTCCACTGGAGACAGCCTTGGTCCGCTGGTCGGGTACAAGTTAAAAAAGTACTACTTTGAAAATGTATCTATATACGGTTCCCTGTATTCCCCAATTCATGCAGCCAACCTTGAGCACATGATAGAAAATATCCTGCAATCGCATGAAAATCCATATATTATTGCAGTTGATGCATCTTTGGGGAAGGCGGAACATGTAGGTTATATTACCCTTGGCTCCGGCCCGCTTATACCTGGCCTCGGAGTAAAAAAACAGCTCCCGGCCATAGGCGACTTACATATAACAGGCATCGTTAATATTTCCGGAGAGATGGACAACCTGCTGTTACAGACGACCCGTCTCTCTATCATCATGACGCTGGCGGATATTATCACAAATGTATTTGTCAATGCCTTATGTGACAATTCCCGCCGCGGCAATCCGATGCCATATCATGACGGTTATTACTGCTCAACGCCGTTTGGCTATTATTCCCCTAATGTTTATCCTTATATGCCGCAAGCGCCTGGGCAACCGTATCCGCAACGCCTGACTTCATGATATCATGGAGTTCCTGAAGCTTATCTGCATTCATAAATTCTTTTCCCAGATAAGCTTCATAGTTAGCAGAAATGTAGATCCGCTGCCGCTTTGTCAATTCGTCCAGCGCTGCTGCCTCTTCCTGTTTTTTCGCCAGTTCGCTTTTCATCAGCTCTATCTGGCCAAGCTTGCGCCCCTCAATCTCAGAAATAATATCCGGCTTAACTGTTTTTTCAAATTCGTCCAGCGCCTTCGCTTTTTCATCTTCTATGCGGCTAATGTCATCATGGATTGCATTTATAGTATAATCGTACCCTTCCAATCCATACATTTCTTCATTTTTGTCTGTTCTGATGCCCTTTTCAATCTTTTTAATCGTTTTGCAGTTCACGCGTATCTTAACTTTTGTCCTGCGTGCCGCCTGAATCGTCTCGGCGTGAGGCACATATGTCTTTGCATAAATCCATTTGTATACCGAAAAAACAAGCGGCGCCATCACTGAGTAATACACAATGTACCCCCATGCAGGAAATGAAGGAATAAAATACAGCGCAAGAGGTATGGCCGTAAAGAACAGGAGCAATACAGCCAGATAGATAACGGCATCCGATACTCCCTTTGTTCCAAATAACGCAAGATAAAATTTGCGGCTGCAGAACATTGGTATCTGCTCAAGCTTAAATGCAGACTTAATCTGATCCTTCAGATCGATATTTTCTTTTTTTAAAAAAGCCGTCTCATTTTCAATCCGCTCTTTGACCCCGGCCATTTTTGCTTTCTCGCGGTCGCTTTGGACATCCTTGAGCTTTACATTGTCCGCCGCAATAGACTTATCATATCCCTCACAGATAGATGCCGTGCTGGCCTTAATCCTGGCATCAATCTCGTCCTTCATCTCCCGTTCTGTTACATCAATATTTTTTCCCAGGTCATGCATGGTTTGGACAAGCTTATCCATACGGTCTTTTTTTTCATTATGTTCCCTAAAATCGCTGATAACCTGTTCGAGTACCGTGATATCACCAGCTAAAATATTTTGTTCTGCCATATGAATCTCCCGCTTTCTCTATCGGTTTCTTTGCATATCAATAGCTTGCCTCACAGAATCAATCATGATTTTTATAAAAATTGATCAGGCAGCCATCTAAAATTATCTGTCTTTCGTCATCTGTCAGTTCATCTATCTTTAATTCAAACGCCTGCATATCTCTGTTTACCACATACGCCTGCATAACGGTTGCCTTGTCCTTTACCGCCTGCCTTATGGCCGGAATAAAGATATAATCACCGTTTTTAAACGGAAGTTCGCCCGGCTCTATAATAAACGGAAGCATGCCCCAGTTGATCAGATTGGAACGATATCTTTTTGTTGCGTACTCATTCGCAATATTTGCCCATCCGCCAAGCACCTTCTGGCATGATGCTGCCTGCTCGCGCGCTGAACCGTCTCCTGGCTTAACCGCAAAAATCGTGCTGCCAATCCCGAGATTTTCCTTGCAAACATCATATGTTTCCTTAACCTTGTGTACAATCTCCCTTAATTCCGGAAGCGCCTCGCCCATGCACTGTCCAGCTTCCCTGGCTTTTTCAGCTTTCTGGACTTCTTTTGCACGCGATACATAAGCAGGATCTTTCCTGGACAAGGTAAATTCTGCCAATCCCAGCGGATTGGAGCGGAAAGATGATGTTTCGCCAGACGGAATCAGTTCGTCCGTTGTTGTAACCGGATCATGTATTTCTGAAACTACCTTAATAATCAGATTTTCCGGCAATTCAACCATTTCCGGCCAATCCTTTATATTTGGTCCGAACTGGATCTCCTGCGATGGGTCTGCCACGCCTTTGCTGTCAAATACGCGGTTCTCATATATTGTTTTGTCAAAATGGTAAACCGGCCCTGTATATTCAACATCCATATCCGTTGCCGCTGTCAGGAAGCCTTTATTTGCCGCTGTTGCTGCAATTGAGCGTGCGTCCATAAGAGCAACTGAAGCTATCTGCCCCTGCTGCAGCTTTGACCCTTCTCTGTTCGGGAAATTCCTTGTTGAATGGCGGATTGAAAATGCATTGTTTGCAGGCGTATCTCCTGCACCAAAGCACGGGCCGCAAAATGCAGTCTTAACAATAGCGCCTGTACCTAATAAGTCTGCCAGCCTTCCGTTCTTTGCAAGCTCCATATAAATCGGCGTACTTGCCGGATAAACGCTAAGCGTAAATTCATCTGCACCAATCGAGCGTCCCTTTAATATATCCGCTGCTGCGCAGATGTTCTCAAATCCGCCGCCTGCACATCCGGCAATAATACCCTGGTCAACATAAAGCTTTCCGTCACGCACTTTGTTTGTAAGTTTGAAATCTACCTGTCCGTCCAGGCTAACAAGCGCTTTTTGCTCGCAATCATGCAGGATATCCAAAAGGTTTGCATTAACTTCTTCAATCGTATAGGTATTGCTTGGATGGAAAGGCATAGCAATCATCGGTTTTATTTTTCCAAGATCAACATAAACAACGCCATCATAATATGCCGTGCTGCCAGGCTTTAACTCCTGATAGCACTCTCCTCTTCCATGAATATCATAAAATTCCTGTATTTTTTCGTCTGTCTGCCAGATTGATGAAAGGCAGGTTGTCTCTGTCGTCATAACGTCAATGCCGATCCTGAAATCTGCACTGAGGCTGCCCACTCCTGGTCCTACAAACTCCATCACTTTATTTTTTACATATCCATTGCCGAACACCGCGCCAATAATAGCCAGCGCTACGTCCTGAGGTCCAACGCCCTTTGCAGGCTCGCCAGTCAGATAAATAGCTACAACTCCCGGCATATTGATATCATATGTCTTATTCAGAAGCTGCTTTACCAGTTCAGGTCCTCCCTCGCCCATGGCCATTGTTCCCAATGCTCCATAACGCGTATGGCTGTCAGAGCCTAATATCATCTTTCCGCACTCTGCCAGCATCTCCCTCGCGAACTGATGTATTACCGCCTGATGCGGAGGTACATAAACGCCGCCATATTTCTTTGCGCAAGTCAGTCCGAACATATGATCATCTTCATTAATCGTGCCGCCTACTGCGCAAAGGCTGTTATGGCAATTTGTAAGCACATAAGGTATCGGGAACTTTTCCAATCCTGACGCCCTCGCCGTCTGGATAATACCCACAAAGGTAATATCATGCGAAGTCATCTTGTCGAACTTTATCTTCAATTTCTGCATATTGCCTGACGTATTATGTTCTTTTAATATCCTGTATGCCATCGTATTTTGTGCCGCTTCTTCTCTGGACGGCGCCTGTCCGCCCAATCTGGCTGACAATGCGCCAGATTCGTTTTCTTCAATAATATCTGTGCCATTAACCAGATATGCTCCGCCATTACTTAACTTTATCATTATTAATTCTCCATTCTTCATTCAATCTTCTCGCTGCTGCTATATTATCTCATAATTCAGCTGCAACTTTTTCCTTCAATGCATCTATCTGCTCCGGTGTTATCTCTCCCGGTTTCCACCCAATATTGACTGTATCTCCCTGATATCTCGGTATCAAGTGCATGTGGAAATGAAATACTGTTTGCCCTGCCATTTTTCCATTATTCTGCACAACATTCAATCCCTCAAGCGGCAAGGCCTTCTGCAGCGCTTTTGCCACTTTTACTGCCACCTTAAAAATATGAGCAGCTGTTTCATCATCCAACATATAAATTGAATCAAAATGCTCTTTAGGCAAAATCAAAACATGTCCCTCCGATGCCGGTCCGACATCAAATATTACCTTTACAGTATCATCTTCATACAATGCATTTGCCGGAATAATGCCGTTTGCGATCTTGCAAAATATACAATCATCTTTTTTCATCTCTATCCTTACCTTTCTATAAAATATTGCATGATGTGTGTCATATTGGCACCAGCTTCATAAGTGTATGCTTGCAAAAAATGTCGAAAACCTATTGTTTACATACTGATTAAACAAGTTTATACTTTATGTATCATAACCCAAACAAACACTGATATCAATATTATTTATGATAATTTTTTGGTTCTATGACAGGCTTACAGCAGCACTTACACACTATTTTATAAAATTTATTTAAGGAGATGCAAATGATTCAACCACATGAGTATGCTATGTTACAGGCTTTACAGCAAACTGACCCTTCTCTATATGACATATGCCATTCATCCGCTCTGGAGCACTATCGCACTTTAAGTGCAGCGTCCCATGAAATTAAAAATTACATATCCTTTATCAACAGTTCCTATCAGCTGATCACGCGCCAGCATCCCGAGGCAAAAACATATAGCTTCTGGAAGGAGATCGGCGATACGGTTCACCGGCTCATTAATTTTATGGATCGCACTTCCCTGTACAGATATTGCATATCCCCTGAACTGGCGCCTACATCACTTACGGATCTTCTATTGCAGCTCCCTGATGAGGCAGATGACCGCCATGAAAATTCCGACCGCATGTTTACTTTCGATATAGGCAGCAGCGATATTCAAGTCAGCGGCGATCCGGAACACTTGCTTATAGCACTCAATGAGATTATTGACAATTGCTACGATGCAACTCCAAACAACAGCGACATCCATATTGCTGCCCGGCTTGACGAGGATTCATCTCATGTACGGGTCATTATTTCCAATCCCGGAATCCTTCCTGATATTAATTACATAGACATTGATGACCCTTTTTCTGAGCCTGTCTGCTATCCAAATACTACTGCCGATATTTTATGCAAGCCATTTTATTCTACAAGGGAAAACCGTGCAGGACTTGGCTTATCTATCGTCTACCGCGTATGCATTGCGCATTATGGAACTGTGAGTTTCCAACAGGACAGCGATACCACAAGCGTCTGCCTTACCCTGCCGACACTCTAAACAGGCCGAAGCCATTATCTCATGCCTGATTTTTTCACGCAAAGCCTGTTACCTTGAAAAAGTAAACAATTCATCCAGCATCCTGAGGCTTCTGAAATTACCTTTCGCAATCATATCCCCCGTCATAAATGCCCTGTGAAAGGTAATTTTACCCTCTGTTATTCCATCGAAAACATCTTTATTCATCCGTGCTATAACATCCGCCTCTGCATTTTCGCCAAAATCAACATCAAGCTTTCCATAGTCAACATCCAGGGTAATGCTCTTATTTTTATCGCTGACAGCAATCACATATGATCCTCTGTATTTTACAGTATCATCAAAATGGTTTTTAAAAATATCCAGATAATAGCTATCCCCTCCGTTCTCCTCATCACTAAGGAGTTCTTTATAAATAGAAGCCAGCGATTCAATATCTTTCTTTTGTGTTTTTACAAATGCATCATCTGAAGCATATTTGGACAGCTGCTCGCTTTCCTGAGGCGTCAGCCGCACAATGTCTTTCATGACATTTTGTTTGATAGTCTGGCTGCTTGACGGCAGCGACATTCTTTTTTTAGAGACTATCCTGTAGATATTCTCCGCCTGTTTCTCAATAAGCTCCACATACGATTTGTTAAATTCAAATTCTGTTGTATCATCTACATAAGCGCTGATCCCCGGAGCTGCCCGTCCGCCAAGCATCTCCCATGAATTTACCAGCGTAAGCGAAACTTCCCTCTCGCCATATGTCTTAGATAACACAACCGGGAACATATACACGTTGTTGATGGCCGTCTTATCTGCATAAAGCCAGCATGCATCCAAAAACATCTGCATATATCCGCCCATGCCAAGCCACTCAACTGTAGTCGCCAAAATAACAGCATCTGCGTCAGTTACAGTTTGTGAAAGAGTTGTGATCTTGTTTTTCAGTTCATATAAATTGAAGCGTTCATACCGAACATTTAGCTCATCTAACACGTTTTGAACTTTTTTAAGCACAAAAATCGTTGGGTCGTCCACCATACCCCTGCCGCCATAATAAATATTTACCTTCATAGAGCATCCTCCAGCTTTTGCGATAGTGTGAATATAGCATAAAATCTAGCTTATTTCAACCTTATATAGCAATGTGGCTATTTTGAGTTCATCGCCGTTTTGAATGGAATATTTTTCTCCTGTTGCAAGACGGCTTCCGTTAACATAAGTGCCATTTGTAGAATTTAAATCCTCCACGCTTATATCTGCCCCCTGACAATATATGCACATGTGTATCCTGCTGACCATTGCATGCTCAATTCTTATATCGCAGTGCTGGCCAAAGCTGCCTATCATGCACGGAAACTTACTAACAGGCAATTCTCCCTCCAAACCCTGTTCGTTTCCCTGATAAACTAATTTTAATGCATACTGCGCAGGCTGATGTGAAGCCATATACTCTGACAGCAGCATGGTATGTCCGCTATATGCCTTGGCCTCCTGCTGTTTTGAACGCATGTTTTCGGCTTCTGCATTTTGCGTCAAGGATATTTCTTCTTCCTGTTTTCCGATGTTATCTTCTGTTGAATCCGGCATTACAAAAGGCTGGCTGTAACTGCTATATTCCATTTTTGACAATACTGTTTTGGGCATACGCTCAAGCACCAAAAATACTGCTGAACCCGCCGCAATAAATATAATGGCTGCTATTGAGCTTACTTGCAGCAGCATCATATCAGGCAGCAGCAAATGAAGCATGCCCCACAGAATACAGGCGCCGGCAATTGCTTTTATGCCTTTTTGCAAATTTATTTTTTTAACGTCATAAACTTCTTTTTCTTCATGAACTGTCTCGCATGGTATTGCATCAATAACTTTGCCCGCATTCTTTTCATTATCCTGCTTTATGCCGGTTTTTTCTTCATTTTCAGGCTTTTGTATATCCTCTCCGTCCGGCCTATTATTTTTTTCCGGCTTTTCACTGACAAACTCGCCCAGTTTTTCCAGATTATATTCATTTTGCACAATTTTCTGGTACATATCATAAACCGTCATCAATTCTTCTTTTTCCGTACTGTGGTCGTAATGCTCCAAAATATATTCAAACAGCTGGCGCAGCTGTTCATCAGCTTTTTCATGCTTTGCCAAGTCTTCATTCACGCCAGGATAATATGTAAAATACAGCTGCCTTTTGGACAAGTCCATGAATATCAGTTCCGGTTTAAGTATTATATTTTCCAATGCCAGCAGATATTCATTAACTGTATGCACCATCATAGCTATGCCTTCGCATATCATTTTCAGATCCTGCCACTTAATTTTATTAAAAGAGAATATCTTTGACATTTGCTGCTTTGCCGTAATTTCATAGTAATAAAGCCTGCGATTGTTAATCTGCCTTATGTACAGCGGCAGCAAACCCTGTATTTTATTTTTTTCAAGCATTTTCAGTTCAAAATCCAAAGCTGCTTGTTCGCCTTTTTCTTCAATAACCATATAATTAATATTATTTTCATTTTCAAACCTTACCGCATCCATACCGTTACTCCTTCTCAGAATCATTCATTATTAATTTTGAGCCTGCATTAACTTTTCTGATAAAATCCGCAGGCAGGTTATGCCTGATAATAATCTTATTTTCAGCCGCCTGCTCCACCTTATACGGATCACCGTCTTCGCGCATTGATTTTTCGCTAATATATGCAGCTGCGTTTTGAAACACCCGTTCCTGTTCCTGATCGGATAGTCCCGGAGACTCCTGCTCAATCTTCATGGCTGCCTGCAGCTCAGCACTATGCTCAATAACATGGTCATGCACAGATATGCCATATAGCACCAATGTAATGATAATTATCGTAAATAACGGAACCAGCACAGCATTTTCCACCGTAAATGATGCTTTTAAGCGCATACCATCACCCCCAGCGCCGATATGCATATATACGGCAAAAACGGCACTGTCCTTTTAAGCGGCATACGGCGCGCCAATTTCATTACCCATGCGTATATTAATAATACCGTTATAGAAAATATAAATGTCTCTACCATAAATATACTTCCTTTCACCACTGCCAGTATTGCAAAAACCGCCAAGTCACCTGTTCCAAGGCATCCAGTCACGCCAAACAGCATAAGCAGCGCCACAGCAAATACAGCCGGATACATCATATTTATATGGTACCTGCTTCCCTGACTCAGCCTGAATATCAATGCTGCGATTCCCGCAGCAGCTAATTCCTTTCGCGCAATAGACTGATGCTTTATATCTTCCCATGCAAAATAGAGCAGTACAGTCATGATCACGCTGTTTAACACAATATCTTTAAACATTTTCTTTTTATACCCATAGCGTGATTCTGCACGCATATTAATCAATATTTTAAAGTCCTCCTGCACATTTCGCGCATGGTTTCCTTCCGTTTGCCTGTTCCAGCGGCACTTTCAGTACAATCCGTTTCAATATGCTGCAATTCAGCGATGTATGATATCTCGTGCCATATTCAGTAATATATACGTTTCTCGCATCTGCATCCCGGTAACATTTCTCACATGGATAATACCTGCCGCCTGAATCATTCCTAAAACTGCTGATATCTTCCAAGGCCACTTCCCGTACTGATAACAGGATATATGTGCAGTTTCTTTTTGTGTGATAAACTGTTCCATTTGGTGTGATATAAACCATTTCCCCATCTGCGTCCGCCTGCGTTTCTTCGTCATCATTCTGTCCCAGCCACGCCTGAACTGCATAATTCTGTTTTATCTTAACAATGCCCAACCCAAAAATATCAAATGGATTTTTCAGGCAATAAGCAAGCTTCAGGTTTATTTTTCCATTTTCATCTGGTATTTCAGATCCAATTATACTGATGCCTGCCGTACCCCCGACAATATTATGCGTATCTGCAAAATCAGTCCCAAGTTCCTTAACCAGCATCGTATATGCCGCTATTGCTGATATCGTATTATCAATATCGCCGAATTTCTCATATGCATATGCATATTTTGACAGCGTCCTCAAGCTGTTATATGCCGCCCTGTCCACTTCACTTTTTACCAAAAGTATCTGCATGATATACATAACCGCCAAAACGCTATATACATACAGCGGTATGACCAAGGCTGATTCCAATGTAGCAGATGCCGGCAGATATGCCCTTTTACTGCCCTTTACATATTTATCTGATCTCTCTGTCCATTTTAAATAACGCCTGGCGTTTACTCCGACCTGCCCGCCCTCGGCCATACAGCGCTGCTCTTTTACCCTGTTAAGCTCCCGGTATTCTCTTTTTGCGCAAAAGGACACATCTGCCACCCCCTTTTATACATATTGGTATTGAATTTCCCGGATATAATATGCGTCCATCCATTCCGCCTGCACAGTGACAGTTCCTATGGCTTGCCAAATATAATCATACATTCTAAAATTTTCTTTCCCCAACGACATCATCCTAAGTTCCATAATATCCATAGTCCTATAAATCATTTTTCCTTTATCCATTGCTAACAGAAACAATCCCAAATAATCTCTATAAGACATTTCTCCCGCTTTTTTTTCACTTTTTTCTTGTTTCTCAACAGAAAGATCCATTTTAAGCAGCCTGTTTAATCCTAATTGCCAAGTCTCCTTCGTTTTAGCAACCGGTACATTTCCGCCTGAAAGAAGCGTCTTTATATCTAAAATGCTTTCACCATATGCCCATACGCCCAATATAAGATATTGTGCCGCTTTAATGACTGCCGCATTACCCGTGAAACCAACCAGCGCAGACGCCAGGGTATATGCCTCGCTTCTTTTTTCTGAATCTGTTATTAAATAAATAAGATTGCT
Organism: uncultured Lachnospira sp.; assembly: GCA_947628875.1. Lineage (GTDB taxonomy): Bacteria > Bacillota > Clostridia > Lachnospirales > Lachnospiraceae > Lachnospira. The sequence continues at coordinate 22,888 of CANRBP010000002.1, read as the reverse complement.
GCCTTCCCGTAATATGGATAAATTTAAAATGGCTTCATTTAAATTTTCCTTATCGCTGCAATTTCCATATAAAATATATTCCAGCGGATAAGCAAGTCCGCACCACGGATTCTCCTGCGTTTCTTGTGCATCAGTATAACTGTCTAAACGTCCCAGCAAATACTGCCCAAAAAGCAATCTGTCCTTTGCATTCTGCCATTCGCTGTTATCCTGGCTATTTCCATAAATGCCTGATGACAAATCTGCATAATGAATAGCATTATCTGAAATTTGTTCCGGAGCTACCAACCCGGCTATACCTTCCGACAGCGTTTTTCTGATATTTACAATTATGCCTGTTCCCTGCGATTCCTGTGAAAAATCAATTTTTGAATAATCAAATTTAAGTTTGCCGTTGCTAAGCCCACCTAACAGTTCCTTGCAATAATCCAGATTTTTCCTTACTGTGCCGCAATTCTCTGCTTTAAGGTCAATATCAAGTTCCGGCAGTATATTTTGCATTGCCTCTAATATTTTTTGATTATGCATCAGGCCTTCCTGAATCGTTTCAACATCACACAGGGCATTTTTTGAATTTGCCTCTCCTTCTTTCATCTGCATTAAATCATCTGAAAGGCTGGCGTACAAATCCTCCCCTAACACTTTTTTGTTCTGTTCCACTTTCTCTATGCATATATCAAAATTTCCTGCACACTGATTCCTGCCTTTTTTATAACTTTCGATTTTTTTAACCGCCTCCTGCGTTTTTTCTGCCACTTTGCTTATCACTTCTTTTAAACTGCTGTAATTTCTTTTATACAGTTCCGCACATGAATTGGCGCCATAGCTTTCACTTGCTTCATCTCCGATATTTTCTAATTCTTGCGTGTCCACTGCCATATCATCAAGAATCTGCATCACATTGGTATATTTTGTGTAGCTGCCTGCTGCAGCCTCATATACGGAAACTGAATCGATAGCCGCTGCCTCCATTGATACCGTTTGGGTAATGGCAGCTTTAGCAAAATAGCTGCCATTAGCTACTGGCTTTCCCTTTTTAATATATAAACCATCCGGCTCCGTTTTCAATCCTTCAACAAGCTCAACAAGCTCCATGATTAACGTCTCTGTTTCTGCCAGCTTTTTTTCGCATTCCTCTATTTCCTGAGTAATTTCCTGCACCGCCCTGCTTCGCTTTCCAGTTTCTTCAATTCCGGCAATCTCTGCAATTATCTGCGAATATATGCCATAATCCATATATGCAAGTATCTGTTTTTCAAGGCCTATGCCTCCCTGATCCGCCATACTCACGCATTGTTCAAACTCCGCGCCTGCCAGCGAAACTTTTTGCATAGTATTTATACCCTTTATGTTTTCATCTGCATACTGCCATAGCCGCCGATCCGCACTGCCCGGATAGCGAAGCGCAAATATGTCAAACTCTTCAAGAAGCTCCCTGCAATATCCTGCAAATACTGATTCCACGGATAACCTGGCTGCCGCATCAGCCTCGGCCAGCAAAACCGCCTGTGATGCCGAGCGCACGCAGACACAGACCAATGACAAAACCAAGGCAAGGGAAAGTGCGCCATATATAGTGATTTGTGCCGGCAGCCTTGCTTTATTCTGTTGTTTTAATAAATCCATACTTTATCTCACGGAATTAGCGCGCTTTGCATATCTTGTTCTGCATGTCGGCACACCTTCCTCTGCCTCCTTCCCTTTTATATCTGTTTTGCCTGGCTGCTCATTTTCGACAGCAAAGTATTGACTAAGCTTGTAATCTGATTTTTAAAAAGAATCACCAAGCCTACCAGCACTATAATTATCAGCACGACCTCAACAACTCCCATGCCGTCTTCTTCCTGCCAAAAAGCCGTCAATCCTCTTTTTACTCCAATCATTTTATCCTTTACCTTTTCCATAACTTTCCTCCATTCCTTGTTCGCTCATGTACGCTAAAAGTTTGCAGCTTCGTTTTACGATCGCAAACTTATCTAACTGTTAAAAGAAATCATTGCCGGAATCATAATAATCGCCATAATTACTGCAAGCATTATAATCATTGGGAATAACAGCTTGGTTCCTGCCTCCTCCCCAAGCTTTTTTGCCATATTTTTTTGCTGTTCAAATGCTTCTGCCACTTCCAATTGCAGCATTGCCGACATATCTTCCGTTCCTTTTTTCATATTTTGTATTAACAATGTGCTGAATTTTAAATATTCCCTGGTATCGCAACGCCTTCCAAACTGTTCATAAGCTGCCTGCTCCGGTATGCCTGCACGCATCTGGTTCAGCGTCTCTGCCATCTCCTCATATAGATAACGCTGCCCGTCCTGCCTCTTTTCTTTACTTTTTTGGTAATCCATAACTATCTTTTCCCATGATCTGCGAATAGTCATTCCTGCGCCTATAAGCAGCGTGAGCTTTGATACCATTTCAGGATAATCCCGCTTTAGCTGATTTTTTCGTTTTTCCAATGCATCCCTTTGACGCTGCCTGTTTCTGGCCAGGATCACCAATGCCGCCGCAACGCCTATAAATATAATGGCAAACGGGGAAGTTTCATTTTCCGATATGAAATACCGTAAAGCTGTACCATCTACCTCAGCAGGAAGCTCAACGTATGCCTGTCCTTCTTCATTTACAGCCTGGCTGACCGCTTCCTGTACTTCCGACCAAAAAAGTTCCTGTTCTGTCCTATTCGGCGGAATAACACATGCCTCTATTTGATATTCCTCTTTATATTCCTCATAACAAAGCACTGCTGTCAATAAAACCTTTTGCTGCTGCCCCTGCGCCATATGTTCATTATGTACATGGCCTTCATAATCGATTATTGTATAATCGCTTGAATACCACTGAATCGTTACAGGATATCCATCTATCCGGCTGACCAGATTTAAATCTGAGGCAATCTGCTGAAAATTTGCATTATTCTGCAATATTTTTATTTCCGCCTTCTGATACACCTCATCTAATACAGGTTTAATCTGCTCCGGCGAATATTTTTGCGGCATCAGATCGATTACCGTGTCTATTCCTCCGGCAATACCTTCTGCATATATCCGTACAGGTATCTGCCTTTGCAGTTCAGAATAACCCGGCCTTTCAAGCCTGGCCTCCTTCAGCTCATTCCCTCGCCCTGTTTGCATGGAAAATACGGCTAAAATTAGTGTCGCCGCTAAAATAACCGCAATTTTCCGGTTATCTTTTATTATTTTCCAATAATGTCTTATTTGTTCAAACATCAATATGCACGATCCTTTTTGCCAAATAATCTGCTGCTGCATAAAATCCAAGGCAGCCTGTCATTACCGCTATGCCAAGCAGATTGCCGTAAAGAGGTTCCATAAACTGTGCAGAAGTAACTCTTAAATAGATAATAATGCCAAACGGCATAAATCCCATAATCTTCTGCTCCATCTTTTTGCCGCTGATAATGGTTTGTATTTCATTACTGACTTCTATTTTTTCCCTTATCATTATTGATGTATTTTTAATAATAGCTGACAGATCGCCTCCGCTTCTTTTTGCATACCGAAACACCTCCGCGAAATAAATAACATCGTCAACTCTGCTTTTTTGCGCAAATTCCATCAGTGCATCTTCTATATTTTCATTGTGTTCCACCTTCCTTACAATATTTTTAAATGACTGCACAATTTCCGACTGTTCCCCATATAGGAGCAGCAGCTCTGAAAGCGCCTCCCGAAATGCATTTTCCACTGAATAACCTACATTAACAGAAAACGAAACTGCCAGCAGTGCATCTTTAAACTGGCTTCCCAGCTCTTTTTTTCTGCGTTCCTCTTTTTCCTGCTGCTTCTCCCGCAAATACCAAAACAGATACGGACTTAACACAGGCACAGCCAGCCAGCTGTCATAAAACAAATATGACACTATGGCCAGCCGGAAAATCCCCAGTATAATCCAATGCAATGGCACTTTATTAATATTAAAGTTTTTCTTTATCCTGCATATGCCCTCCAGGCTGCATGTACTTTTCTTCTGGTATCCCTGCCGCGCGCATCTTATCGCCAAACGCGACTTCGTTATATACCCTCTGCAGTTTTCCAATAACTTTTCCATTTTTTTCGCCGCTTTCCCTGAACTCATATAGCGGATTAAACTGAATTTCTCCATTCTTTATCCCCGATATTTCCATAATCTGCATGACCCTTCTGGATTTATCACGCAATCTTGCTAAATGTACAATCATATTAATTGCAGATGCGATCTGCTGGCGGATTGCGCTTACAGGCATTTCCATACCCATAAGCACCATAGTTTCAAGCCTGGCAATCATGTCAGCCGGACTGTTTCCGTGCCCTGTTGACAATGAGCCATCATGTCCTGTATTCATTGCCTGCAGCATGTCCAATGTTTCCGCTCCACGCACTTCACCCACAATAATCCTGTCAGGCCGCATTCTTAAGCTTGTTTTTATCAGATCCCTGATCGTCACAGCGTTTTTACCTTCCATATTGGCATTTCTTGCTTCAAGCCGCACCAGATTTTTAATATTCCGAATCTGCAGTTCCGCAGAATCTTCTATGGTAATAATGCGTTCATCGGCAGGAATATAATTAGAAAGAATATTTAAAAATGTTGTCTTGCCTGATCCTGTCCCTCCGCTTATAAAAATATTATATTTTGCCCTGACCGCAAGTTTTAAAAACTCTGCCGCCTCGCTTGTAATTGATTGAAACTCTATCAGCTTTTCCATCGACAGCGGAATGTCATAAAACTTTCTGATTGTAATGGCAGGCCCATCGATTGCTATTGGAGGAAGTACAATATTGACCCTTGAGCCGTCCGGCAGCCTTGTATCAACAATTGGCACGGACTCATTTGCAATTTTGTTGGAAACTGCTGCTATTTTTTGCGCAATGTCTCCAAGTTTTGCCGGAGATTCAAACTTTTTTGCCCATCTGACAATTTTTCCTTCTTTTTCCAGAAAAATATTTTCAGAGCCGTTTATCATAATTTCTGTAACCGCATCATCTTCCAAAATCTCCTGAAGTATATCCAGCCTGCGAATTGCATTAAATATTTTTTCTGCCAGGCTTTCACGCTGCCGGATTGGCAGCATGACGTTCCTGCTTTCCTCTAAAATACACTGCTCTATTAAGCTTTCCAGCTCCGTATCGTTTACTTCTGTTGACAGATCCAGGCGCTCATACACCTTTTTCCTCAGCCGCATGGCTATATCCTGAAAACTGTCCCTGCTTTCAGACATATTCCTCCCTTTTTTCCAACAATTTTTTTACATACCGGTACATGCCTCCGAAAACCATCTTTGTCCAAAAATCCGCCTCAACACTGCTTTCCCCTTCTGGCAGCTTTACTTTCACAATCCGGTCAAATAAATACTCCATGCCAATATCCATAAAATATGTTTCAAAGGCTGATATTTTCTTTTCAGATAAATAATCTTCCTTCACAGGAAAGTAAATTGCACTGCAGCAGTCCATAATCTGCCATGGCGAGCATACTGCCGATGAAATATCCAGCAAAATCACTTCATAATGATTATATTTTCCGATATTGCATATAAACTCCACGATCTGATCTGCTTCCAGATAATGAATGTCCTCCGCACAGCGAACCGGTGCAATATAATCAAGGTCTGCAATACTTCTGATTGTCCCTGCTATTTTTTCATTTGCCGCCTGCTGTCCCTGGCGGTAATAATATAAGGCATCTGACAGATTCTCTCCCGGTTCAGACGGTAAAATCTGATCCAAACCCGAAAACTCTTCCAGTGACAGATACAATGTCCTGTACTGCTCTGACAGAATTTTTGCCATGTTCAGGGCAAATCCCGGACGTTCCGGCACACATGCAGGAGAATAAATGCCTATTATATCTGTCTCTGAAAGTTTAGGAGTATTCTGAAAGTTCATCATATCTGCGACCTGTTTTAGAATTTTATCTAACGGCTGATACCGGTAAATCCCAACAGTATTACTCCCAAAATCATCTGTCACCTTTTCCTGCTTATTCTGCTCCTCTGTTAAAATAACCTGCTTTCCATTGTAAAAACGCTGTACTATGCCGGCATATTCCTCACTGTAATCTTCCTCGCATAAGAGCACCACTCCCGGCATATTATCTTTTAAGTATTTTTCCAGTTCATCTATTTGCGTAAACAGCAATACACCATACTTCATATTTCCACGCTGACTGAATCCATGAAGCAGCCGCCTGGCATACAAATCATTTTTAATATACAGGACGCACACATTATTCAAACTGCTATCCCACCCTTCACTATGCTATAACCAGCCATTATCACCTCACCCAACAATATTGCTATACTAAAATGAAGCTTATGAAAACGAATATTATTTTCTTTGTTTTCAAAAGCTGTATGCCTGAATACAATAGTTGTATCCGCGCATTTTCCACACAATACACCAGCTATTCCCATAATCCCTGCACAAACAAATGCTCCTGCAATCAGGGCAGCAGTTTTTTGCATCCCCAAAAGTCCTCCAAGCACAGCTGTAAGCTTAACATCGCCTGCTCCAACCGCATGAAGCCAATATGCCGCAAACATCAGGCCAAAAGCGGCCAGACACCCCAATGCATATTCCAATACACCATTTCCTTTTTTGCTTATCGCCTCGCCAGCTAAAATTATCCCTGCTGCCAAACCACCTCCTATAATAATTTTATTTGAAATTTTATAGCGTCTTATATCATCTGATACTGCCGCCGCTGTCAATATTATGCTTACAGCCAGCCTAAGAAGGCTGAATCCGCTTAATATCCATTCATCCATATCCAAATTTCCACCGTTTACTTTTCAATTTTGCAGCATTATTACCGGTTTATTGTTTTAAAAATAGTTGAATATTGTGTATAGAATTTCCAATTTCTGACTATACTTAAAACAAATCAATTAAAAGCGAGGGATATTTGTGAAATTATTTAAAAGGAAATCTCGTCCTGTTACTTATAATGAAAAGTATCTTTTAGACGAAATCAATATGACAAAAAATGCGCTCAATGCAGCCTATTCAAACTTCGACAACGCCACCGATCCAGATCTGATAGACTGCTACATCTATCAGGTAAATTCCGAACAAAAGCGTTATAAATATCTGCTTCAAAAAGCAAAAGAATCTGAAGCTCTCTAAACTGTACTTTCGTATATTTTTTATGTTTGATGTATTGTATGAGTATATTATCACCATTCTGTTTATTTGTCAATACAATTTTTTATATTTTATCAATAAAATTTCAGCTGCCGCTATTGACATTTATTTATAATTAATCTATTATATAATCAGTAAATTAATTGATACTTGCTATGCTGCTTTGTATAAACCATACATAACCTGCTGCTTAAAGCCTGATGCTTAAAGCTTTATGCCCAAAGCTCGATGCTCAAAGCATGATGCTTATAGCTTTTGCTTATGGCTCAGATTGGTTTCCTTTATACAGATTTATGCAAAGCAGTGCAGATACCTTATACGATTATCATTTTGAGAGATACACATGGAGGCTTTATGTACGAACAAAACAATTATAATAATGAACTGCCGGAGCAGCCTGAGGCCAGTACAGCTGCGCCGCCAAAGAAGAAAAGGCATTTGGTTATCATCATTTCTTTGTCTATCATAGCTGCCGTATGCCTGACACTCTGCATCATATTTATATTTATATACCGTAACCGCATGCGGACGGTAACTGCTTCGGTTGAGACATACACGCCCGAGCAGCTTGCAGAGGCTGTTGCTTCTGCCCGGTCAGATGCCCGCGAAGATGTTTTATCTGATATCCAGGAGCGCCTGTCCAATGGCACAAGCGTCAATTCGCTGCTGCGTGAATATTTTCCGGATAAGATAGTTTATACGGACGACAACCGTTATATTTTTGCCGACATACACAAAGAACTGAAGATGAACCAGCTTCACGGAACATTTGAGCAATCTGATTCAGGTGAGATTACATATTTAGAAAACGGACAACTCTTATCACATAAAGGAATTGATGTTTCCCGTTACCAGGGCAGCATTGATTTTTCAAAAGTACATAATTCCGGCGTTGAGTATGTCATGATCCGCTGCGGCTATCGCGCTTATGGCTCAGGCCTCCTCACTGCGGATACTTCGTTTGAAAAAAATATAACGTCCGCCCTAAAGAATGAGCTTGATGTTGGCGTATACTTTTTTACTCAGGCTATTTCTGCAGCAGAAGCCGTTGAAGAAGCTGATTTTGTATTGGATATGATACGCCCTTATCAGATTAAATATCCGATTGCTCTGGACGTAGAAGAAATTGCCGGAGATACTTACCGGCAGCAGGATTTAAGCGCAGAAGAGCTTACCGATATTATCATCGCGTTTTGCGAGCGAATTAAAGAGGCTGGGTATACGCCGCTTGTTTATGGCAACCTTAAATGCTTTGCAGGCATGATAGACATTACGCGTCTTGAACCCTATGAAAAATGGTTTGCCTATTACAGTGACGAACCATACATGCCTTACGAATTTTCAATGTGGCAGTATACAAGCACCGGAAAAATAGACGGCATAAATGGTGATGTTGATATTAATATAAGCTTCAAAACATGGGACTAAGAGCTTCTTCATGCAAAATCTCGCAGGCATGATTTGCAGATAACAGCATTTTACGCTTATTACCAATGAAGCCTTTTACCTCATCATTCCTGCAAGTATCACGCTGGCAGCTGTTCCTGCCAGTGTGGAAAAAAGCGCGCCTGCCAAAGTCCAGCGGGTTTTTGAAACCCGCGCAGCCATGAAGTAAACGGACATCGTGTAGAATATAGTTTCTGTACAGCTCATCATTATGGACGCGATCAGACCTGTGTAAGAGTCGGTTCCATATTGCTTAAATACATCAAGCAGCAGTCCGGTTGCCGCCGATGAACTGAACATTTTCACAAGCGTCAGCGGCACAAGCTGCGATGGGAATCCTATCCATCCCATGACTATACTGAGCTTTCCTCCTAAAAAATCGAGGAATCCTGACGCACGCAAAATTTCTACCGCAACCATTAACCCTATCAGCGTTGGAGCAATGCCTGCAACCGTTTTAATACCGTCTTTGGCTCCATCCGCAAAAGCATCATATATTTTTGTTTTGTTCAGCATTCCATGCACAACGATAAAAAAAATCATCAGCGGAATGATAAATGATGATGTCAATATAATAAATTTCATGTATCGCAGCCAATACACAGCAAGACTTATTATATACTATGCTGCTGATTCCCTTATTATGCCTGTCGCAAGATATTTTATTCTTTTGCTCTGACATTCACTTTCAAATCGGTATCATACGTATATAACAGTACATTTATGTCAGTTCTTTAAGCCTGATTTCTTTGCCCTGTCCATATCAAACATGCGCTCCATCACCTTGCAGAACAACACGGCTGCCAGCGTGCTTACAGCCGTAGCAGCGATAGCCGGACCAACTATTGCTGTCGGAGCCACGCTTCCGTACTGGCTCCTGTATGCAATCATATTGACAGGAATCAGCTGAAGTGAAGATATATTTAAAACTAAAAATGTACACATTTCATTGCTGGCTATGCCGCGCCTGCTTTCATTATTCCCACGCTGCCGTTCATCTTCCAGCTTTTTGAGCGACTCCATTGCTTTTAAGCCGGCCGGCGTTGCCGCCCACCCAAGTCCCAGCACATTTGCAATAACATTTGCTGTCATATGCCCCATCGCTTCATGATCCGCAGGAACATTTGGAAAAAGCCAGCGCATAACCGGCGATATCATGCGCGTACACTGCGCAATAAGGCCGGACCGGCTGGCGATTTCCATCATTCCTGTCCACAACGCCATAACGCCAGCCATAGTTATGCACAGCGATACGGCTTCCTTAGCCGAAGCCAGTGCGCCATCACCTACAGCCTGCATATTTCCTGTAAGCGCCCCATAGATAATCCCGATAACAATCATCAGTCCCCACAGATAATTTAACATTGATACCTCCGCGATATCCCAATCACTACAGTATATGCGCAAATATCCGCAAAATGCCCGTTAAGGCGGCGCGCCTACACGCGGCGGTGTTCTTTTGCAAATTTCGATATCATCTCTCGCGTCAGGCTGACTCCGTCATCTTGCGTATCCAGTTCATCAGCATGCACCCATACGCCAACAGACAATTCCTCCTCCTGCAGCTTGATAGTGCTGCTGCCGTCCAGCTCGCAGTAAAATCCGGCAAGCAGCGAACCGCTGAGCGCCCACGGCTGGCTCTTATAGTAGCGTATATTTTTCACATGCAGTCCCACTTCTTCAAGCACTTCACGTTCTACAGTCTGCTCAAGCGTCTCGCCTATTTCCGTATATCCGGCAACCAGCGCATAATTTTTATATGACCTGCCTGCATACTTGGTCAGTAAAATCCTGTCGCCGTCTGTTATGCCAACGATCACCGCCGGGCATATTTTAGGAAAAACCATATTGCCGCAAGACGTGCATCTGAGCATCCTCTCTTTGTCCGAATGCGCCAATGGCCGCCCACACCTTCCGCAAAACCTGTTGTCTCTGTACCAGCCATACAAATGGTATGCCGTAATGGCTGCAAACGATACTTCCCTCGGCTTTGCGTTGCGGAATACATTTACTCCTATAAAAACATAACCTGGCAGGAGTTCCTCTTTTTGCGCATGTACCTCCGAATCGGCCATTTCGCCAAGAAAAGACCCCTTTTCCGGTTCGCCGCCAGCCATCGCCAGAAAAAAGCGCTGCCCATCGATAGAGAACAGATAAATAAATTGCATCTTGCAGCCTGCATGTTCTGCAAATGTCCGGTAATCCGGATAAAGCACGCTTTCCCCCTCAAGCCTGCCCATAACCTTGTTCCCCTCAAACAAAAAGACAGTATCTTTTTCCTGCGGCGCTGTATTTTCATAATGGTTATCCAAATGTTTAGGAAAAATATCTTGTATCATATGCAGTCCCATCCAGCTTAGAAATAAACCAGTTCGTCCTTTGGCGGATCCGCCTCAACAGCCTCGCTCACATAAAGCACCGGCCCTTTTTTCTTGTAAGCCATCTGAAATTCGTACTCTATTCTCGCCGTTACCTTCACCCACTGTTTATTTTCAAGCGATGAAATTTTATCATAAAAACTGATATAACCGATAAATGTCGTATCATCTGCGCAGCAAGTCATAACTTTCCGCCCCGGTACAAAATTTTTTTCCTTAAAATATTTGTTTTTCATGACCTGCCCTTTAAAGCGCACAGTCTTTCCCTTATAAACCTCCGGCCGCTCCGACACATCCATATACCAGATGCCATAATCACAGTCATCAACTTCTATAATATCGGCATTGAGATCATATGGCAGCTGCTCGGCAATTGACATCATATCACCCTTTTGATCCTCAAATACGATCTGTACGGCTGAATTTAATGCTTTCATGCTCCTGCGGTAGCTTCCAAGATCCATGCTTGATTTGCAGCGGTTAAATATGACCATATCCACATATTTTACCGTTTCCGCCATAATTGCTTTCATATTCGGCCATTGAACGCTGAACGTCATGGCGTTGAACAGGGTGATCGTCTGATAAATCTCCCAGCCATACGGCTTTGCCGTCTCAAAAATAAGCGAAGGCTCCCACATGCCATTATACTCAACAATGACCAGCCATGGATCATACTGCTTATCCAACGCTTTCAGCCGCTCCTCCGTAAATTCTTCTTTTTCCAGTACAACCATGCTCACGCCGTTATCCGCAAGCATTTTTTCATCGTACTCTTCCTCCCCCTCCTCGCACACTATCAGCAGCTTATTTTTAGCCTCTGCAAACTGCCCCATTTCAATCGTGTCCGAAATAAACCTGGTTTTTCCACTGTCCAGTTGGCCATTAATTAAAAATATCGGGATCTGATATTGTTCTTGTGCCATATTTACCTCATTTCTGCGCTGTCTTCCGCGCATAAAACGGAAAGTTTATTTTTCACTCTCAGTCCGCAAGCTGAAATAATTTTTTCAGTGCATCTTCCTTTAATTCTGCGCCTATCACGCAAATACGCCCTGTATAATCCGGCTTTCCATCTCGTATCTCATATTCCTCCGGCACCAGGTCAAAATACATCCAGCTGCCGTCATTATCCTCAAGCATTCCCTTTGCCCTGAGAATGCTGCCATACTCCTGCGTATTGGCAAGCTGCTTCAAGATGCCGTCAAGCGCTGTGCGGTCAAACTTGTTCGGCGTCTCCACGCCCCAGCTTGTAAATACCTCGTCCGCATGATGGTGGTGGTGATCATGGTCGTGATCGTGATGGTGATCATGCTCATGTCCGTGGTCATGATCGTGATCGTGGTCGTGATCATGTCCGTGATCATGCTCATGCTCATGGTCATGTTCATGATCGTGGTCGTGATCATGGTCATGTTCGTGGTCGTGATCATGCTCATGGTCGTGGTCGTGATCATGCTCATGGTCGTGGTCATGATGATGGCAGCAGCAGTCTCCATCATGATCGTGATGGTGCTCCGCTTCATGCTCGGCATGAGCCTTTTCTGCCTGCTCCGCCAGCATTTCCAGCTCAAGGCTTGTGACATTCTCCATCGCGCCGAGTATCTGCGCACCTTCCAGAGAATCCCAAGGAGTTGTGATAATATGCGCCTTTTCATTAAGTCCGCGTATCATCTCTATTGCCTTTGCCAGTTTGTCCTCCCCTATATTCTGTGTACGGCTCAAAATAATAGTTCCTGCGTGTTCAATCTGGTTATTAAAAAATTCGCCAAAATTTTTCATATAAACCTTTACCTTGGAGGCATCAGCAACCGTAGACGCGCTGTTCAGGCAGATCTCCTGCTCAATATGCAGATCCTTTACCGCCTTAATCACATCGGACAGCTTGCCTACCCCGGACGGTTCAATAATAATCCTGTCCGGATGATATTTATCCACAACTTCTTTCAAAGATGTGCCAAAGTCCCCGACAAGAGAACAGCATATACAGCCTGAGTTCATTTCCCTGATCTCAACGCCGGAATCCTTTAAAAAACCGCCGTCAATGCCAATCTCGCCAAATTCATTTTCGATCAGCACCACCTGCTCGCCATTAAGCGCCTCTTTGAGCAGCTTGCTGATAAGCGTTGTTTTTCCAGCTCCTAAAAATCCTGATATAATATCTACTTTTGTCATAATAATCCTCATTTCTGCGCATAAAATTTACCGCCCCGGACTTGCGCTTTCCGGGCACGTAAAGCATACATATTTCCCTATGCTTCCCTTGCTGCTATTATACTCCCTCTGTCAACCTTTTTTCTATGCTTGCACAAGCTTATCAAGTACATCAAAATAATTTTCAAATGTCTTGGCGCAGCACTCGCATCCGTCAATCACGATTCCATCGCATCGGAGTCCTGCAAGCGCAAATGCCATAGCCATTCGATGATCCTCATATGTCTGGACGACCCCCGGCACTACTTCTGACGGGAAAATGCGTATCGCGTTTTCTTCTTCCTCAGCCTTTACGCCAAGCCTTGTCAGTTCTGTCACGATGCCGCGTATCCTGTCTGACTCCTGAAGCCTTATATGGCCGATATTGCGTATATAAGTCGGCGTCGTGGCAAATGCCGCCAGTACTGCAAGCGTCATCGCCTGATCCGAAAAATCATTCATATCTACATCGACTCCGGGATAACTTCCGCCTGCCGGCCCGGTCACGCGTATTCCTTCCGGTTCTTCTTCAACCTTGCAGCCCATCTGCCTCAATACGTCCAGGAAACGCATATCTCCCTGCATAGAGCTGAAATATACATTCTTAACAAGCACGCTTCCGCCTGTCAAGGCAGCCGCCGCATAAAAATAGCAGGCAGCTGACACATCAGGTTCAATCCTGTAAATCCCATGGCGGTAGTGCTGATTCTCAGCAATCTCATAAAGACTGCCCTCGTGATTTACATGGCAGCCAAACTGCTGCATCATTTGCATTGTTATGCGTATATAAGAACCTTCCGTTTTGGCGCTGGAAATATGGATACGAAGGCCTGAGCCTGTCCCCGGCGCCGCCATCATCAGCGCGCTTAAAAACTGCGTGCTTTTGCTGATATCTATTGATACTTCCGTACCCGGCCTTGCGCCTCCGCAGGCAGCGCCCTTTACGCGTACAGGCAGGCAGCCTTCCTGCTCCAAAAACGTAAATTCTGCCCCCATTGAAGTTAAAGCCTCAAACAGCGGCTGCATTGGACGTTTCCGCATCTGCGCAGACGCGTCAATAACATATTCACCGTCAGAGACCGCCAGCATCGCTGTTAAAAACCGTGCCGCAGTACCGGCGCTGCCAGCATAAACAGATGCCGACTTTTTCGGCAGGCGTCCGCCAGTACCCCGGATAACAGCATATTTTTCCGGTTCATGAACATCAACCTCATAACCCAGCTCAGACAGGCAAGACAAAAAATGACGGGAATCATCGGAAAAAAGCACTCCGTCCAAACGGCATTCTCCGTCAGAAAGCGCTGCCATAAGCAGCGCTCTGTTTGTGATACTTTTTGAACCCGGCACCTCAACTGTGCAGTCCGCAGCGTGCCGGATCTTTTTTACTTTATATTGTGACATAATCCACCTTGACGCAGGCTTACTGCCTGTCCTCTATATTCTGGTAACTGCTGTGATGGCCTACATATTTATACGCCGGCCTGATAATCTTGCCTGCATTGACCAGTTCCTCAAGCCTATGCGCGCACCAGCCGGATATCCTAGCTGTCGCAAACATAGGCGTAAACAATTCTTCCGGTATGCCCAGCATTGTATAAACAAAACCGCTGTAAAAGTCTACATTTGCGCAGACCGGCTTGAACATCTGGCGTTTTTCCATGATCAGCCTGCCTGCTTCCCGCTCCACCATCTCATACAAAGCAAATTCCCTCTGCATTCCTTTTTCCTCGGACAGGCTTCTGGCAAATTTTTTTAAGATTACAGCTCTCGGATCTGAGTTTGTGTATACAGCGTGACCCATGCCATAAATAAGGCCGGCACGATCAAATGCTTCTTTATCAAGTATTTTTTCAAGATAGGCACAAATCTCGTCCTTGTCCTCCCAATTATGGCAGTTTTCTTTAATATCCGCAAACATCCGCTGAACTTTCAGATTGGCGCCGCCGTGCTTCGGTCCTTTAAGCGATGCAATTGAAGCCGCAATTGTTGAATACGTATCCGTGCCTGTCGATGTAATTACATGTGTCGTAAATGTTGAGTTGTTGCCGCCGCCGTGCTCAGCATGCAGTACAAGGCATATATCCAGCACTTTGGCTTCCAGTTCTGTATACTGCCCGTCTTCACGCATCATATACAGGAGGTTCTCAGCAATCGAACTGCCTTTTTTCGGTTTTTTGATTATCAGCGTCTCGTCCAGTTTGGAGTGTTTATATGCCTGATACGCATATACCGAAAGCAAAGGCATCTTTGCAATGAGCTGCAGGGATTGCCTGAGCACGTTGCTTACCGATATGTCATCGGGATTTTCATCATATGAATAAAGGCTCAAAATGCTTTTCATCAGAGAATTCATCAGATTTGCGCTTGTTGCCTTCATAATGACATCTCTTATAAACGAACCTGACAATTCTTCAAGATCCGTCAGGATACGGATAAAATCCTCAAGCTGCTTCTTGCTCGGAAGCGTGCCGAACAGCAGCAGGTACGCCGTCTCCTCAAACGCAAACCGCTCGCCGCGCATTCCGCGGACTAACTCCTCCACATTGTACCCCTGATAGTACAGTTCTCCGTCAACCGGTATCTTCCTGCCGTTTACATTAATTGTACCGCATACGTCCGAAATCTCGGTCAGTCCTGTCAGAACACCGTTTCCGTTGCTGTCACGAAGCCCTCTTTTTACGTCATATTCCACATAAAGATTCTGATCAATGGATCCTGATTTTGTAACCTGTTCTACAAGATTGTCAAATATGCCTGCTTCAACGGTCGTCAGTTCCATCATTTGCTGATTATTCATAAGCTTTCCCTCCAAACTTCCTGTGACTTTCCCATTTTCTTTGTTTCATCATATTATAACAGCATGAAACATGCCGCAAATATGCAATACACGTTTAGCAGGATTCGCACCTTTTGACCCCAGCTTCTTAATATTATGCAATATTTACGCCTGTTTGTCAATTTTCCGCGGCTTTTGGGTTCCTGACGCCTAAGCTTCATAAAGCTCTACTCTTTTTGCTGTTTCCTTAATTCCATGACAGCTTCTGCCAAAGTTCCAAGCTCCTGCGGCGTTCCTTCCTCAAATCCTTTTTTGTCCAGTATCAGGCATTCGTCCTCGCTTGCAAAAAAATAAAAATATTCCGCGTCCTGCTCCCACTTCAGAATGTCCTGCCACATTATGCTGTCGCTGTCGTCCTCGTCATCTTTTACCCGTATCTCTTCGCTGTCAACCTCATAATAAAATGTATGCCCCTGCATTTTCGCATAATTACGGCTGAAACGCCTGCGGTCACTCCTGTCCATTCCATACATGCCAAGATACAGAAACACGGCTGTTGCCGCTCCATACAGCCAGACAAGCGCATTGTCATGCTCCGCCTCTCCCAAAATATCCACAACCAGGCTATGTACGAGCATAATGCCAAATATCAGGCCGAAGACGTTATAAATCATTTTAAATATCTTGTATCTGCTGTTGTTATAATTGCTGGCACGCATTGCACCCTTTACAGCAGCCTCGCAGATCGTTGTTTTATTTTTAATCATCATAATATTTGACACCTTTTTCCTTCATACTTATAATATAATGGCAGACACAGAAGGGATTCGTTTTCCGCAGTCCGTTTCTGCCTGCAATATTGTTTTTATTATAACGCATAAAATCAAAAAAGGAAACAAAAAGGAGGCTGATTCATGGCTACTGCATGTATCACAGGCGCAAGTTCCGGCATAGGCCGGGAATTTGCCGTTCAATTAAGCAAAATGGGATATAACCTTGTTCTGGTTTCGCGCGATGTTAAGGAATTGAAAAAACTTGCCGCCGGTTTAAATACCAGGTGCAGCATTATTCCGTGCGACCTGTCCGATGAAAAAGCCTGTATCCGTCTGGCATACAAATTGCGGAAATACAGGCTGTCTGTTTTAATCAACAACGCCGGATTCGGCGATATAGGCAATTTCCACCAGACAAGCCTGCAAAAAGATCTTGACATGATAAATGTAAATGTAAAGGCAGTACACATTTTAACTAAAAAACTGCTGCCGGGGTTCATACGCCGCAACTGCGGCTATATCTTAAACGTAGCTTCCTGTGCCGGCCTGCTGCCAGGCGGTCCTTACATGGCTTCCTACTATGCGACAAAGGCCTATATCACGAGCATGACGTGCGCTATCCATGAAGAGTTAAAAGAAGCCGGAAGCCGGGTACGCATAAGCATTCTCTGTCCCGGTCCGGTCAGCACAAATTTCAACCGTGTCGCCAATGTGCGCTTTTCGCTGCCAGGCATACCGGCGTCCTTCTGCGTGCGCTACGCGCTGAAACAGATGTTTCGCGGCAAAATGGTCATAATCCCGACGCTTCCGATTAAAGCTGTCGTAACAGCTTCCCGTTTTGTGCCGAGAAATATGATGCTGGCCATGACCTCAAAACAGCAGCAGCGCAAACAATAGCAAAACAGCCGTCAGAAAAACGGCCTTCAAATATCCGTTTTATTCTGACCCGGCTCCGGAACGCCGTTTTTGCGCCGCAATTCCTGCGCTATCTCGCTGATCCTGCGCAGCCTGTGATTGACGCCTGACTTTCCAACTTTCGGCGACAAAAGCTCGCCGATATCTTTCAGGTTCATGTCTACATTTTCCAGGCGTATAACAGCGACCTCATACAGCGGGTCTTTCAGATACGAAAGTCCCACTGTATCCCGGATATACTCGATATCGCGCATCTGCTTGACGCCGGCCTCGACAGTTTTGTTAAGGTTTGCCGTCTCGCAGTTTACCTTCCGGTTCAAATCGTTGCGCACTCCTTTAAGTATCATAACATTGTACAGTTCCATCTGCGAGACAACAGCTCCCATCACATTTAAACAGTCCGTGATATGGCTGCCCTCTTTTATATAAACGATAAAATTCTTTTTTCTGGCTATTACTTTCGCTTCTAAATGGAAAAACTCTATGATTTCAGACAGCCGCTTTGCATCATCTTCACTGTCGCATACGACCTCATAATGATAAAATTTTTGGGGATCGCTTATAGATCCTGCGGCCAAAAACGCTCCACGTATAAATGCGCGTTTACAGCATTCTTTCTGCACGATAAGCGGATGCGCAAAAACTTTTTTAATCGGCCCATGTTCGTCATCCTGCCATTTGAGCGCCATCAGGATACGCATTACCTTCGCCTGTCCCGTTATCTGCAGGCAGATATCGCTGCCCCTGCGTCCTTCATGGCCGCCTGGCGCCTCCCGGGGCTGCGCCTGAAAAGCCTTTTCGGCAAGAACCGCAAATTTACGGGCAACTGCCTCATTCTCTGTCTCCATCACCAGAAACGGTTCTCCGCTGCCGTCATACGCAGCTTTTCCGCAAAGCGCCATAATAGCCGCAAACTCTGCAATCTGGCAGTGCTTTGCAAGATCTATCCTGCTCTCCAGCTCCTCTTTTACAACCGATGAAAAAGACATAAAACCTTCCTATTTCTTTCTGGCTGCATCTTTATTGATATCCCTGTGTTCCACCTTGCAGCCGTATTCTGTATTTTTAAGCCTGTCCGCAACCGCGTTTGCAAGGGTGACTGAGCGGTGCTTTCCTCCTGTGCATCCGATGGCTATAACCAGACTGTTTTTACCTTCCTCCACATAATTGGGCAGCAAAAACAGCAGCATGTCCTGCAGCTTATCCAAAAATTCCTGCGCCGCCTGAAATCCCATAACAAACGACTGGATAGGCTCATCATTCCCGGTCAGGTATTTCAGGCCTTCCACATAATACGGATTTGGCAGGAAACGCACATCAAATACGAGATCCGCATCGGAAGGAATGCCATATTTAAATCCAAAAGACAGCACTGTCACAAACAGGTTATTATAATGACCTTCCCCCAAAATAATGCGTTCCAGCTCCTGTTTCAGCTCCCTTGTGAGCATCTGGCTCGTGTCCAGTATATAATCCGCGCGCTTCTTCAAAAACTCCATCTGCTTGCGTTCCAGCTCGATTGCATGATCTACGCGGTCGTCCTTGGCAAGCGGGTGGGTACGCCTGGTTTCTTTGTAACGCTTAACCAGCACCTCATCGCTTGAATCAAGATAAAGTATCTTATAGCTGCACCGCTGTTTATCCAGCTGTTCCAGAACATCGTCCAGATCTCCCAGGCTTTCTCCGCTCCTGATATCGATGCCCAGCGCGATTGCGTCATATTTCCGGCCGCTGCCGGACGCCATCTCCGCAAACTTAGGAATCAGTGCAATCGGCATATTGTCCACACAGGTATAACCCTCATCTTCCAGCACATTTAAGGTCGTGGACTTACCGGCTCCTGACATACCTGTCACAATTACCATCTTCATAAAATTTTACCTTCCACTCATTTACAATCCAGCATACTGGCATCTTAAAAAGTTATCAAAACCCCAGCAGCCTGATTTCCAGTTCCAGCTTTACGCCATACCGTTCAAACACGCCTGCTGCCACCCTGTCTGTCAGTTCAATGACATCTTTTGCGGAAGCGTTTCCGGTATTGATGACAAAGCCTGCATGTTTTTCGGAAATCTGCGCGCCTCCTGCCGAAAATCCCTTAAACCCGGCATCCTCTATCAGTTTTCCTGCAAAATGCCCTTCCGGCCTTTTAAATGTGCTTCCGGCACTCGGGTAATTCAGCGGCTGTTTCTGCCGCCGGCTCTCAGCAAGCTGCGCCATATATTCCTGAATCTGCCGCCTGTTCCCCGGCTTCAGTGCGATCACCGCATCAAGAACTATCCAGCCGTTCCCTTCAACAGAGCTGGTCCGGTAATCAAAATCCATATCCTCTGCATCAACTTCCAGCACATTCCCGGTTGCTTTCTCCATGACCGTGGCGCGCACAAGCACGTCTTTAATCTCCCTGCCATACGCGCCTGCATTCATAACAACGGCGCCTCCAACAGTCCCAGGTATTCCGCTTGCAAATTCAAACCCTTCCAGGCTCAGCTCGGCGGCATAGCTGCCGACTGCTGCCAGGCTTGCTCCTGCCTGCGCTAAGAGATACACTCTGCCGGCCTTGTCAACAGCGCTGCCGCATCCGCTGTCAGCGTGCAGAACCTCAATACGGCTGAATCGGCCGTAAAGCTGCACAACCGCGCCCCTGATGCCTCTGTCGCTCACCAGCAGATTGCTGCCGTTCCCTATTACATAAAAGGGCACATCACGTTTATTTAAGAATCTAACAACTCCCTGCAGTTCCTCCGCCGAAGCAGGCGCCACAAAATAATCCGCAGCTCCGCCGATACGGAATGTCGTATGCCGGCTCATCTGCTCATTTGTGCAGACGTTCTCCGCTCCTGCAATTTCAGCTAACCCGGCCAGCAGTTCTTCCCGTGCCATCTCCATCTCCATTCCCGCCTTTAACAGCAATTCCTGTTTCTATATGTATGCCGCCTATGCCTTATGCGTGCCATCATGTCAAGCTTTGTCCAGCACCAGCTTTACAGCGCCGTACATGCCTGCATCATTGCCAAGGCTGGCTGGCAGAATCGGCGTCTCTATGCTTGGATGGAATGCAAGCGTTTTATAATAATGGCGTATGCGGTCAAGCAGATCCTCGCCCTGCCCGGCAACGCCGCCGCCTATGATAAAGCACTCCGGGTCTACAACGCAGGCCACGCAGGCAAGCGCTTTAGCCATATATATGCACATTTTTTCTACAACTGTAAATCCCAGCGCGCTGCCGGCAGCAGCCAGATCAAAGACGTCCTCCGACGTCGCCAGATCTTCTTTGCGCGGCCCGTTATATATCTGCTCGTCCGGCTGCATGCTGCGTTTGCGCCGCTGTGTCTCTAAGTCAATATACGTATGCGCCTCTTTAACCATGCCATTTGCTGATGCGACCTGCTCGAGGCAGCCTATCTTGCCGCAGGCGCAAAAACGCCGAAGGTCTGTGACTATCGGCAGATGGCCTATTTCCCCGGCCGCGCCGTTTGCGCCATTCACAGGCTTGCCGTCCATGATCAGCCCGCCGCCGATGCCTGTGCCAATCGTAATAAACATCAGGCTGTTATAGTCCTTGCCGCTGCCTTTCCAATACTCGCCAAGAGCAGCCATATTCGCATCGTTTCCAATGCATATCTTTTCCTTCGGGATTTCAAGGAGCGCTGACATAGTTTCCGAGACATTTAATACGCCCCACCCTAAGTTTATGCACTTATTGACAATGCTGTCATTGGTAACGGAACCCGGCACGCCAAGTCCTGCGCCGATCAGATCCTGCTTATCCAGCTTTTCTTCATCTAAAACTTCGAGGATACAGTCACGTATATCCTCCAGTATATGCGATCCGTCATCTTCCGTCCTGGTCGGTATTATTTTCTTTTTCAGAAGCGTGCCGTCCTCAGAAAACAGGCCGCATTTAATCGTTGTTCCTCCGATATCTATTCCAAATGCTGCTTTACTCATCATCATCATCACCCTTCATAAGATTTTCCTGTACCCTCCTATAAAGTTCTTTCGCTGCATTATAACCCATTTTTTTCTGCCTGTGATTGACAGCCGCCGCCTCAACTATGACAGCCAGGTTGCGTCCCGGACGTATCGGAAGCGTATGGCATACGACCTTGTTCCCAAGATATTCCGTATATTCCTCCTCCATGCCCAGACGGTCATACTCTTTATTTTTGTTCCAATCTTCCAGCTTGATCACCATATCTATCTGCTGCGTCTCTTTGATGCTCTCCACTCCAAAAAGCGTCTTAACATCAATAATCCCGATGCCTCTCAGTTCAATAAAATATTTTGTGACACCTGGCGCAGTTCCGATAAGCGTCTCATCGCTGACCTTGCGTATTTCAACCGCGTCATCTGTAACAAGCCTGTGGCCGCGCTTTATAAGTTCCAGCGCCGCCTCGCTCTTTCCGATACCGCTCTCGCCGGTTATCAGTACGCCCTCGCCATACACATCAACCAGCACGCCATGAATCACTATGCATGGCGCCAGCTGTACATTCAGCCATCTGACCACCTCCGCAACAAATGCGCAGGTTGAATTTTTTGACTTTAAAACCGGAATCTGATACTTTGTTGCAAGATCCAGTATCTTCTGTTCCGGCTGCAGATTGCGGCAAAATATCAAACATGGAATATTTTTGGACAAAAGCTGCATATACCGTTCATACCGCTCTGTCTCTGACAAGCTGCTCAAATATGAAAATTCGACATTGCCGATAACCTGAATCCTGTCGTTGTCAAACTGGTCATAAAAGCCAGTCAGCTGCAACGCAGATCTGTTAAGATCCGGCACATGCAGCCAGATGCCAGATGTATCAATATCCGGCGTAAGGTTTTCCAGCTGCATCTTTTCAACAACCTTGGACAGCTTTACTCTTTCTTTATCATTCATATTTCTCTCCATTCCCGCTAAAGCGCCTGCTGCCTGTATATGTTGTGCTATACAATTTTTCAGCTGAGATTATTCTATCACAAATATCACTCAATGAAAATATTTGTATATGTTTTCAGCAACAGTTTCAGATATTCCATCTGTCTGCGCCAGCTCTTCAACAGACGCCTGCCTGATTTTTTCAATATCCTGAAAATGCTTCATCAGGTTCTTGCGCCGTGCAGGCCCGACGCCATTTATCCCATCAAGCACCGAACTCACCTGCGCCTTGCCGCGCAGGCTCCTGTGGTATGTGATGGCGAAACGGTGCGCCTCGTCCTGTATCCGGGTGATCAGACGGAACCCCTCGGAGCTGCGCTCTATGGGGATTT
>CANRBP010000001.1 GCA_947628875.1 uncultured Lachnospira sp. | reverse complement strand
GCAGGAGGCCGCAGGCGAACTGTTAAAGGAACTGATGGCGTATGCCTCATCATTTAAGCGCGAGAAAGTAAGCGCAAAAGAACTTGTGATTGGCATGAAGTGCGGCGGTTCTGACGGATTGTCAGGCATTACTGCAAACCCGGTAGTCGGCGCATTTTCTGATATGCTTGTTTCCAAGGGCGGCACGACTATCCTCACCGAAGTGCCGGAGATGTTTGGCGCTGAGACGCTTCTGATGGACAGGTGCGTAAATGAAGAAGTGTTCAATAAAACAGTCAGCCTGATAAATAACTTCAAGGAATATTTCCAGAAGAACGGCCAGACGATTTATGAGAACCCGTCTCCGGG
Organism: uncultured Lachnospira sp.; assembly: GCA_947628875.1. Taxonomy (GTDB): domain Bacteria; phylum Bacillota; class Clostridia; order Lachnospirales; family Lachnospiraceae; genus Lachnospira. The sequence continues at coordinate 45,358 of CANRBP010000001.1, read as the reverse complement.
AAACAAAAAGGGCGGTATCTCAACGCTTGAGGATAAATCGCTCGGATGCACGCAGAAATCAGGATCATCGCTTGTCAAGGGCGTGCTTGAATACGGCGAGCGCGTGCAGACAAAGGGGTTGAATCTCCTGAGCGCGCCGGGTAACGATTTGGTTGCATCGACAGCATGCGCAGCAGCGGGCGCACAGATCGTCCTGTTCACAACAGGGCGCGGAACGCCGTTTGCTTCACCGGTGCCGACAGTCAAGATTGCGACCAATTCATTGATGGCAAACCGCAAATCCAACTGGATTGACTTTAACGCAGGACGCATGGTTGAAGACAAGACAAAGGAGGAGCTGGCGAAGGAACTGTTCCAGTTAGTGCTTGATGTGGCATCTGGCAAAAAAGTGAAAGCGGAGGAGGAAGGCTTCCACGATTTCGCTATATTCAAGCAGGGCGTAACCTTATAATTTCATTGATGTTTTTAGTGGTATGAATTGACAAATTTTTTTTTCAAAATTATAATAAAAGTATCTTAATTGAAGAAGGAGATAATAAAATGAACAAAGTTGTTGAAGAGCTTGGTAAGATTGGTATCGTTCCTGTCATTGCGCTTGATGACGTAAAGGACGCAGAACCTTTGGCAAAGGCGCTGATCGATGGCGGGCTTCCATGTGCGGAGGTTACATTCAGGACGGCTGCTGCTGAGGAATCCATCAGGATCATGGCTGAGAAGTTCCCGGAGCTGATCGTCGGCGCAGGTACCGTACTTACACCGGAGCAGGCTGACAAGGCAATGAACGCAGGTGCGAAGTTTATCGTAAGTCCTGGATTGAATCCGAAGGTAGTAAAGCACTGCATCGACAAGGGATATCCGATTGTTCCTGGTACAAGCAATCCTTCAGACGTTGAAGTTGCCATTGAACTGGGACTGGATGTTGTTAAATTCTTCCCGGCTGAAGCTGCAGGCGGCCTGAACATGATCAAGTCCATGGCAGCTCCTTATACAGGCATGAAGTTTATGCCTACAGGCGGAATCAATGCAGGCAACTTAAAGTCCTATCTTGATTTTGGCAAGATCGTATGCTGCGGCGGTTCCTGGATGGTAAAGAAGGACATGCTTGCTGCTGGTGATTTTGCAGGCATTGAGAAGCTGACAAAGGAAGCTGTTGACACGATGCTTGGCTTTGAGGTAAGGCATGTGGGCGTTAATCTTGAGAGCGGTGAAGCAGCAGAAGAACTTGCAGATACATTCAACAAGGCATTCAGCTTTGAGAAGAAGGTCGGCAACAGCTCAGTATTTGCAGGCACAGGCTTTGAGCTTATGAAGAAGCCGGGCCGCGGTGCAAACGGACATATCGCGATTGCTACAAACTACATCGAGAGGGCTGTTTACCATTTGGAGAAGAGAGGCTTTGAGTTTGATCAGGATTCAGCCGTAGTAAAGAACGGCAAGATGACGGCAATTTACTTCAAGGGCGAGTTCGGCGGATTTGCTATGCACCTTGTTCAGAAGTAACAGTTATTTGTACAGATAACTTGATAATTTACGCAGCAGCCGGCTGGATCCGCTTGTATCCGGCCGGAGCTGCGCCAAATTAAATTTTTTTAACCTAAAGGAGATTAAAAATGGCAAAGATCGTAACAATGGGCGAGATCATGTTGAGATTATCTACCCCAAACAATGAGAAGTTTATCCAGGCTGATGAATTTGACGTATGCTATGGCGGCGGTGAGGCAAATGTTGCCGTATCGCTTGCAAATTATGGACATGAGGCAGAGTTTGTTACAGCAGTGCCGGACAATGAGATCGGCGAGTGCGCAGTAGCAGCTTTGAGAAAGTTCAATGTAAAAACAGACAACATTGCAAAATGCGGTGAGAGGCTTGGAATTTACTACCTTGAGTCCGGTTCTTCAATGAGACCGTCCAAGGTTGTTTATGACAGGGCACATTCCTCCATTTCTACAGCAACTGCTGCTGATTTTGATTTTGACAAAATTTTTGAGGGCGCTGACTGGTTCCATTTCACAGGCATCACTCCTGCTGTTTCAGACTCAGCAGCAGTCCTGACAGAGGAAGCTTTGAAAGCTGCAAAGAGGCATAACGTTAAAGTATCAGTTGACCTGAACTTCCGTAAGAAATTATGGTCTTCCGAAAAAGCGCAGAAGGTTATGAAAAACCTTATGCAGTATGTTGATGTATGCATTGGTAACGAAGAAGATGCTGAGCTGGTATTGGGTTATAAGCCGGGCAATACAGATGTAACAAGCGGCGATTTGGAACTTGCCGGATACAAGTCCATTTTCGAGCAGATGGTTGCTGACTATAACTTTGAGTACTGCATCTCTTCCCTCCGTGTAAGCCATTCAGCATCTGACAACGGCTGGTCAGCATGCATTTACTCAAGAGACACAAAAGAATTTTACCATTCAAAAGAGTACAGCATTCATCCGATCGTTGACCGCGTAGGCGGCGGTGATTCTTTTGCAGGCGGCACGATCTGCGGCCTGGTAGATGGAAAGAACTTCAAGGATGCTCTTGAGTTCGGTGTAGCTGCATCTGCATTAAAGCACACGATCCCGGGAGATTTCAACCTTGTATCCCGCAAGGAAGTTGAGACGCTTGCTGGCGGCGATGCTTCAGGACGTGTACAGAGGTAATCGCAGCGTAGGCTGTTGGTAATTTGGACAAAAAAGGACTGCGCAGGATTTCATTTTTACCTGTCCCGCAGTCCTTTTTCTGTTATGAGGCTGACGAAAGGATATTCACAATATACATTTTGAAAAAATATAGTTCTGAAAAAATTAATTATATCTATTGAAAATTCCATAAAATTATAGTAAACTTATATAAAATAATGCCGATAGTGTATTTATATTAGGATTAACCAGTTGACAACATGCAGTTTTAGTTAAATAAATGAAGCGTTTTATGGCAGGGAGATCATGTTATAGAGGCGCTTTGGAATGGAGATCGTTTTATGGAAAGAATCAAGCAAATCAGGAAACTAAGGAAAGGGTGGAAGATTTTTGGCGCGGCTGTCTTTGCATTATTGATGTTCAGCGGTTATATGCTTTACGTTAATGCCAGTACGAATGTGACGCTATCTTTAAATACAACGGCGATAACCGTTCCAAGCGGTACAGTGTCAACTCAGCTTACAGCATCGGCATCAGGTACGGACGACAACAGTTCACAGTTAAATTATGCCCCTGAAACTAGTTGGATAGAGTGGACAGTGGAAAGAAATAAAACTTCCATTGTAAGGTTTGATAACAATGGCGTCAATGAAACTGCAACAGGAGCAAATCCAACTATTTATGGAGACAGAGCAGGAAACGCAAAGGTAACAGCTACATATTATTCCAATAAATATGCTCCGACCGGCGAACGGGTGGAACACCAGGCCATTGCTTCCAGAGAGGCAATCGTTACTGTGCCGTTGGCTATTAAGGCAAGTGACAATGTCAATGGTGATGGTGCTGGCGCTGGCCTTGTGCCATCTGAGATAAACGGTACGATTTATAGAGAAGGAGATACGATTACATTCGCTACGAATACAGGCAGTTCTAATCCTATATTTATCGAATCAAATAATGATCCGAGCGGTTCGATGGAATCAGATGGAATTCTGGAGATTCAAAGCAAAGGCGATGATTCTGTTACATTGAAGGTCATCGGCGGCGGTGAGACGCGTATAACTGTGCGTACTGCGGATGGCGATGGCAATGAAGAACTGATGCAGCGGTATACAATCAGGTCAGTTGTTCGTTTCGATGCTGCAAAAGTTAGTAAGCGTACAGATAGCTCATTTCCTAATCCGATACCGGAATGGCAGCCTCATGACATCGATTCAGGCCGTATAGGGAATGAGATTTATATGGTGCTTGATGATACGGATTATGTACCGTTTTCAAACGAGATAATACCATCAAATGTTAAATTTCCGGCAACTTCGCGGGTGACATATAAATCCGAAAAAACGGATGTATGTACAGTTACAAACGGAGTAGTGGATGCACAAAAAAAGATTACAGCAGGTGTTTCGCGTATACAGGCAGGCTTGCTTGCAGAGGGAGATGCATGGTATACAGCAGATTATATAAACATTGTAGTTCCGTTTAAAAAGCTGGGGAAAGATGTCTCTTTGATTAATGTCGGGGATAAGATCCAGCTTGAGACATCAGCCAATCCGTCAACAGTTACATGGACCAGTGATAATACTGATATACTGACAGTTGACGATAAAGGCCTTGTGACGGCGCATAAGGCCGGTAAGACGAAAATCAGGGCGGCAAGAAATACTGACGATAAAGAATATGAAAAGTACAACCTGCCTATAACGCTGGAATTTGAGATTACTGTTATTGACGGTTTTGCATTAAGCACTACTTCAGCATCGGTAAATATAGATGATACGATTGTTGTAAGCGCGCTTGTGACGGAAGAAGATCTGGTTAACAATCCGCTTTCATTTGAACTTGTCAATCAGGCGTATGACAACGGCGTTGTTCCGACAGATCCGCTGGTGAGCGTTGTGCAGGATGGAAAGGATTTCCGTATAACAGGTCTTGTTCCTGGCGCAGTTCATCTGATTATATCACAGAATGTCAATGGCGTTATCAAGTCGGAAACATGTGTTATTTATGTAACAACTCCGGTTAAGGATCTTGTTATTGATCCGTCTTCAATCGTAATTGACAGAGGAGATACAGGGACGGTACAGCTTCACTTTACGCCGGAAGGTCCGACTAACGCGAATGTTTTGTGGGGAACTTCCAACCCGTCTGTGGCGACAGTAGAGGGTGACAGCTACGGTGCTACGATTACCGGCGTATCTGGCGGTTCTGCAACTATTACGGTTATTTCAGAAGACGGCTTAAAGCAGACCAGCTGCGAGGTTTATGTCAGAGAGCCTGTAACCGGATTGAGGCTGAATGCATCGTCTGTCAATTCTTCTATGGCAGTCGGCCAGTACCAGCTTGTCGCAACGGTTTTGCCGGAGGGCGATGGCGTAAACAGGAATGTTATCTGGACATCATCAGATCCGAGCGTATGTACGGTTGATGAGAACGGTCTGGTCACATTCGTAAAACCAGGCTACTGTACAGTAATCTGCCAGACAGAAGAGGGCGGATTTATTGCAACCTGTAATTTTGTTATTAATATTCCGGTAGAAGAGATAAAGCTGGATTATACGGACGTTATCATGCGTATAGGAGATACGCTGCGCATCACGGCGGAGGTTCTTCCTATTACAGCTTCTGACAAGACGCTGGTTTGGGAATCTTCTAACCCGAATGTATGTATAGTGGATTCTAACGGCCTTGTTCAGGCAATGGGTACCGGCAACTGTACGATACTCTGTAAGTCGCTGGACGGCGGTTATACGGCAATGTGCAATGTTTATGTTAAGCAGCCGGTAACACAGGTTATCCTCAATACAACGGATATCACAGTGCGCAAAGGCCAGGTATTTTGGCTGAATGCAACCTGCCTTCCGGAAAATGCCGACAACAAGATTATTGAATGGACCAGCCGTGACGAGGAAGTTTGTACGGTTGAGCAGGATGGCAAGGTTACAGCTGTAGGTGCGGGAGTTACGTCAATTATTGCTACAAACGTGGATACGGGAATTACCGCATACTGTGTTGTTACGGTTACGCAGCCTGTAACGGGCATCACTCTTAATTCAGATTATCAGCTGCTGTGGGTAGGAGCTAAATATGCGATTATCCCGATAATTGAACCGTATGATGCTGAAAATAAAAATGTCACATATTTTTCAAGCGACCCGGAAGTGGCATCGGTAGATGAAAACGGTATCGTAACAGCCCTGAAGGGCGGTTCCTGCGTTATCGAGGTCGAGACGGAGGAGTGCCACTTGATTGCAGCCTGCACCATTGAGGTTAAGGAATATGTATCCTCAATTACGCTGAGCGAGCATTTCAAGTTTATGAATTATGGCACGTCTGGAACGCTAACGGCGCAGGTAGGTTCTGAGACAGCGACTAACAAAGAGATTGTATGGACATCATCTAACTATGATATATGCAGCGTGGACGGCAAAGGCAATCTTATAGCAGGCGTTCCAGGTACGGCTGTAATTACGGCGACTGCGGCGGACGGAAGCGGCGTGAGCGATTCGTGTATCGTGCGTGTAGTAAACCCGGTTACTGCGATTACAATAGAACCGTCAACTGTACGGCTGCTGGTCGGCGAGTCGCAGATCGTAAACGCGATAATTTATCCGGAAGATGCCTCAATCAAAGATGTTACCTGGGAATCTTCTGATGAGAATATAGCGGTTGTAGATGAAGCCGGTGAGATATTTGCATTGAGTCCGGGCAAATGTAAGGTGACTGCGACATCAACTGATGGAAATGATGTCAAGGGCGTCTGCTGGGTATATGTAACGCCGGTTATCAATATTTCATCATTGAAGATTAATTCAAGTGAGATATATATGCTGACAGGAAAGTCAAGACAGCTTAGCGTCCGCGTGCGGCCGGCTGTCAATACGGATTCCTATGAGTGGTATTCAACAGATACAGGTGTTGTCGTAGTAGATTCAAACGGCGTCATCACGACAGTAGGGCCGGGTACGGCGGAGGTTGTTGTTGAAAGCGATGCCGCAGGCGTTTTGTCAACCTGCGTTATCCATTCGCTTGATATCAGCCGAACGAGCATAACATTGGAACAATATGATAAATATTGGATGGATGTTTTGGGCACGACTGACAGAGTTACATGGCGAAGCAGCAATCCGCGCGTCTGCACGGTCAGCGCAAGCGGAGAAGTGGTGGCAAGGATGGCCGGGACAACAACAATTACAGCAGTTGTCCATGATAAGACTTTAACTTGCGTTGTGCGTGTAACAAATATACAGCGGTAACTGAGCAAGATAGCTTTTGCATTATTTTTCCCAAAATTCCGGCAGGAAAGCAAGGATTCCTGCCGGAATTTATTGCGTATTTACGGATAAAAAACGGCATCCGCAGGGAAAACCTGCGGATGCCGTACAAATAAAATATGAGGGGGGAGATAGAAAGATTATCCTTGCTATCTGATAATGAGTATAAAGTGAAATTGTGAGTAAATTGTGTCCAAATTATGAAAGAAAAATAAAAAAAGATAAAATTGATTTTATAATACGGAATTTATAATACAGAAACTCAATAAGGACTTTTGTTGATTATTCAAAAAAGATATGGTATTATAGATATGATTTATTCATAATTTATGTGAAAAGGTAAAAATAGCAGTTTTTTTTAACGGCAGTTTTTTAACGGGAGTTTTTTTATGAACAAAGATCGTGAAGATGATATAGATGAAGAACTGGTTCGTTCCATACAGCGCCTTGTAGAGGAAGAGAATAACGTCGCAAGGGCGTTTGTGGAGGGGCAGGGAACCCGGGACAGGGAAGATGAGCAGAAGGCAGCCGGCCAGCCGTCAGACCTGGGTGCAACGCAGATGTTTGACAAGCGTGCAGTAGAGCAAAGGCTTAATCAGGATAAAGTGCTTGAAGACGAAGAACTTGAGCTGCTGCTGGATCCGCAGGAGGATATTGCAGAACGGAAAGGAACTGCTAAATCAGGCTCATCAAGCAGGAACAAATGGATAATCGGCGGCGTTTGCGGCATGGTTGCGCTTGTTATAATTATTATCATAGGCGTTGCTGCGGCTATGGATAACAGCCATAAACAGTCTTATGACTACAACCTGTCCGCAGGCATGGAGAAGTATGGTGAAGAAAATTACAGTGATGCGCTGAAATATCTGAAAAAAGCCTATGAGTCTGACAAAGGAAAGCGCAACACAGAGCTTATGCTGGCGCTTTATGACTGTTATGATCAGTCGGGCGACAGCAGCAGCGCTGCGGCTATGCTGAATGATCTGTTAGCCTATGACAAGTACAATGAACAGGCGATTACTGCACTCGCAAAATATTATTATGAGCAGCGTGACGGGGCAAAGCTTACGGAGCTGATAAAAAAATATAAGGATACAACAGGCGCCAGGTATCTTTCTGCTTATGAAGTGTCTGCGCCTACGGCCTCAGAGAAGGAAGGAAAGTATTCGGGAACGCTTCAGCTTCATCTGATAGCAGAAGACGGATGCCGCATTTTCTATACGCTTGACGGCTCAGAACCGACATCAGGCAGCACGGAATTTAAAGAAATGATTGAACTTGAGGCATCGACTGTTACATTGAAGGCGGTTGCCGTGAATGAAATAGGCGTGTACAGCGAAGTCGCATCATATACGTTTGATATTGACTATGCACAGCCTGATGCGCCTGTATTTGACCCGGAGGCAGGCGAATACGAAGCCGGGCAGAAGATAGCCATAAGCAATATTCCTGATGGCGCAAAGGCTTATTATACTCTGGACGGCACAACGCCGACAGAGACTTCGATTCTGTATACAGAGCCGTTTGAGCTGGAAAGCAGCGCCGTGGTTTCAGCTTTGATAATCAGCGAGCATGATGTTTCAAGTCCGATAACAAGGCAGAGCTTTGTCATCAAGACAGCTAAGGAATACAGCTTTAATGAGGCGGTAAACCTGCTGCGGCAGAGAATGCAGGCATTAAATATTATAAACAGCGAGGGTATTATAACCGCAGACAACAGCGCATCGGTATCTTTCGTATACCAGTCAAGGCAAACGATATCAGGCATTGACATGTATTATATACGCTGTGATCTGCGGCGCGGCCAGACTACGTCTGTTGATGGATATTACGGTGTAGGCGTCCGGGATGGACAGTGTTACAAAGTAACTGGAAATTCAGGAAATCTAAGCGCCGTTCAATATTAAATTTATTATACTTATTGAAAGGGGTACTTGAATGTATAAAATCCTAAAGGCCGAGAAATTGGCAGAGAAAATTTACCTGATGGATGTTGAGGCGCCAAGGGCAGCCAAGCATTGCCAGCCAGGACAGTTTGTCATCGTTAAGACGGACGAGAAGGGGGAGCGTATTCCGCTCACGATCTGCGATTATGACAGAGAGAAGGGGATCGTGACGATCGTATTCCAGATTGTGGGTGCATCAACAGAGAAAATGGCCCGCCTGCAGGCTGGTGATGCGTTTGAGGACTTTGTAGGACCGCTTGGCTGTGCATCTGAACTTATTTCAACGGATATTGATGAATTAAAGAAGAAAAAAATCGTATTTGTTGCAGGCGGCGTTGGCACAGCACCGGTTTATCCGCAGGTTAAGTGGCTGCATGAGCATGGAGTTGATGCTGATGTTATAGTGGGCGCAAAGAATAAAGATCTTCTTATCCTGGAGAATGAGATGCGTGCTGTCACAGGCAATCTTTATTTAACTACAGATGATGGAAGTTATGTAAGGAAAGGCATGGGTACAGATGTTTTGAAAGATCTTGTCAATAACGAGGGCAAGCAGTATGATCTTTGCATCGCCATCGGACCATTAATAATGATGAAATTTGTCTGCCTGCTCACCAAAGAACTGGGTATCCCGACAGTTGTCAGCATGAACCCTATTATGGTAGACGGAACCGGCATGTGCGGAGCATGCAGGCTTCAGGTTGGAGATGAGGTGAAGTTTGCCTGTGTTGACGGCCCGGAATTTGATGGGCATAAGGTAGATTTTGATCAGGCAATGAAACGCCAGCAGATGTATAAGACTGAGGAAGGCAGGGCAATGCTTGCTCTTCAGGAGGGCGACACCCATCATGGCGGCTGCGGCAACTGCAATTAATGATCGGCAGATTTCCAATATATTAGGAGGATTTACATAATGGATGTTTTAAAGAAAGTTCCGGTACGGGAGCAAGCTCCTGACGTTAGAAATAAAAATTTTGATGAAGTGTGCTTAGGTTATAACCAGGAGGAAGCAATGGAGGAGGCTGCGCGCTGCATCAACTGCAAGAACGCACAGTGTATCCAGGGCTGTCCTGTATCAATCAATATACCGGGTTTTATACATGCGGTTAAGGAAGGCAACATAAGTGATGCGTACTCGATTATAAGCGAATCATCTGCACTTCCTGCTGTATGCGGCCGTGTATGTCCGCAGGAGAGCCAGTGCGAGGGCAAATGTATCCGCGGCATCAAGGGCGATCCGATCTCGATCGGCAAGCTTGAGCGTTTTGTGGCTGATTATGCGCGCGAAAACAATATCAAGCCGCAGGCCAATGCTGAGAAAAAGGGCAAGAAAGTTGCAGTCATCGGTTCAGGTCCGTCAGGCCTTACCTGTGCAGGAGATCTTGCAAAGATGGGATATGATGTGACAATCTTTGAAGCTCTCCACCAGCCGGGCGGCGTGCTTGTTTATGGCATTCCTGAATTCCGTCTGCCGAAATCAACAGTTGTTTCAAGCGAGATAGAGAATGTCAAGAGCCTTGGCGTTAAAATAGAGACGAATGTCGTGATTGGCAAGTCAGTTACAATCGACCAGCTCATCGAGGACGAAGGTTATTCCGCTGTATTCGTTGGTTCTGGCGCAGGGCTTCCGGTATTTATGGGCATTCCGGGTGAAAATGCAAACGGCGTATTCTCTGCAAATGAATATCTGACAAGAAGCAACCTGATGAAAGCTTTCCGTGACGATTATGATACGCCGATTTCCAGATTTAAGAAAGTTGCGGTTGTCGGCGGCGGCAATGTTGCAATGGATGCCGCAAGGACGGCTCTCCGCCTGGGCGCAGAGGTGCATATTGTCTACAGGCGCAGTGAAGCGGAGCTTCCGGCGAGGGTGGAGGAAGTTCATCACGCAAAGGAAGAGGGCATTATTTTTGATCTGCTCACGAATCCAAAGGAAATCCTGACTGACGAGAACGGCTGGGTAAAAGGCATGACCTGCGTGAAAATGGAACTGGGCGAACCTGATGCATCAGGCAGAAGAAGGCCTGTTGAGGTTGCAGGTTCAGAATTTACAATGGATCTGGATGCTGTTATCATGTCCCTGGGAACTTCACCGAACCCGTTAATCTACTCTACAACGGAAGGGCTTGAAGTTAACAAGCGGAAGTGCATTATAGCAGAGGAAGCAAACGGAAAGACAACGAAAGATGGCGTTTATGCCGGCGGCGATGCCGTTACAGGCGCAGCTACAGTTATCCTTGCCATGGGTGCCGGACGGGCGGCTGCAAAGGGTATTGACGAGTATCTTTCAGGGAAATAAAATAAAAAAACCGTAAAATAAAAAGCTTTTGTGCAGAGGTTCAGGCCTTTTGCACAAAAGCTTTTTTAATTGCAGGCTGTGAACTTCCGGCATCAATCCGCATCGGAGCTTGAACCGAAAAGCTGTTCAATGTACTGGTCGGACAGCATGTCCGCGAATCCCTCATTTAAATTTAACGCTTCAAAATTTTCCAGGATTGCCTGCTTGATATAAGCGCTGCGGTAAAAATACTTCAATTCTTCGGTAAGGCCGTCTCCGTTGTAGGAGCTTTCAATGTCCTCGCGCGTGACATTTCCGTCAAGCCATGAAAGTATTTCCGACTCTTTGCCTGCCTCGCTTCCTATCTGCTTTTTCTTTGACAGCGCTGACCGCAGCGAAAGTACGCCGATCACCATGCAGGCGGCTGATATCAAAGCAAACATGATATTGGCGAAAACAAATGTCTGGCTGTTTTTCTGGACTATATGGAGTATGCCTGTATCGTTCAGGACAAGCAAGGCAAACACGATGATTCCGCCGCAAATAAACGTGACAGCGGAGGACATATAGTCCTGGTATTTTTCAGAAGCATTCTGATATGTATTTCCGGTTCTGAACTCTGCCAGCATCCGGGCAGCATTTTCCTCATCAGTAACAGCCTGCGTTTCTTCGTCAGTGACAGCCTGCGTTTCTTCGTTCGTGCTTTCTTCAAGATTCATAAATTCCTCATTTCTGCCCATAAGGCTTTTATTTTATTGAAGGATATTATAGAATAAAAATGTGAAAAAATAAAGTCTTTCGGAATTTTTGAGTTTCCGGATTTTGTATTTTATCTGTGTCAATAAATATAAATAATCAGGAGGCGGTATGGAAAAATCATCACATGGGAAAAAACACATTCTGATAATCAGCGGAGGGCAGGTCGATTACAGCTGGGCAAGGAAGTGGATGGAAGGGAAACAGTTTGATTTTGTTATTGCGGCTGACAGCGGACTGGTTCATGCTGACAGGCTTGGAGTGAAGCCGGATTTCCTGCTGGGAGATTATGATTCAGTTGACAGCGATACATTGGAGCGTTACAGGAAAAATACGCAGACAGCTGTTTATCCAAGGGAAAAAGACTATACGGATACGCATATCGCGCTGATTCGCGCAATAGAGGCAGGAGCTGGGGAAATTTCCGTGATAGGCGCGACAGGCACGCGCTACGACCATGCAATGACAAATATTTTTATTATGAAAGAGGCGCTGTCGGCAGGAGTTTCATGCGCCATTTACGATTCGCATAATAAAATTTATCTGGCGGACAGATCATTTGCCGTAGCTAAAGCGAGCCAGTACGGCAGATATCTTTCATTTGCGCCGATGACAGAGACAGTGCGCCTGTCGCTTTCAGGCGTCAAATACCCGCTGTCGGATTATGAGCTGAAACAGGGACTCAGCATATGCCAGAGCAATGAGGTGACAGATGAAATAGCGCGCGTGGATATCGCGCAAGGCATTCTGATAGTATTTGAGGCAATTGATTAGCAGCGCGGCAGATAACGCAATAAAAAAGATAAATAAAAATGAATAAAAATGCCGAAACAACTCAAGCATTCCCCTTGTTTTTTGGAAGGGATTGTTATAAAATGAACGATAGTTATTGATTAAATTTTTAGGAGGTCTCGATAATGAGTAACACTACACCGGTGTCAGCCAGAACAAGGATTGAATCGATTCTGGATGACAGCAGCTTTGTTGAAATCGGCGCTGGCGTTAAGGCAAGAGCGACAGATTTTAACATGCAGGAAAAAGCTGCTCCGTCAGACGGCGTTATTACCGGATACGGAGTAATTAATGGAAAACTTGCATATATATATATAGCCAGGATGCCAGTGTCATGAACGGCACGATTGGCGAAATGCATGCGAGAAAGATTGCAGGCCTTTATGATATGGCATTAAAAATGGGTGCGCCGGTCATTGGGCTGATTGACTGTGCAGGCATAAGGCTTCAGGAAGCTACAGATGCGCTTGCCGGATTTGGCGCTGTTTACAGCAAAATGGCAGAGGCTTCCGGTGTAATTCCTCAGATTACAGCGGTTTACGGCGGATGCGGCGGCGGCCTTGCCGTTCTTGCAGCGCTCTCGGATTTTACTTTTATGGAAGAAAAGAGCGGAAGGCTTTTTGTGAATACGCCGAATGCATTGGCCGGCAATTATAAAGAAAAGCTGGACACAGCAGGCGCAGCATTTAAGGCCGAGGCCGGTGAGGCGGATTTTGTGGGCGATGAGGAAGCTGTTGCAAACGGCGTCCGTCAGCTTGTGTCGCTTCTTCCGTCCAACAATGATGATATTGCCCTGGCAGAAAGCCAGGATGACTTAAACAGGGTTTGTTCCGACCTGGCTGCTGAGATAGCTGATCCGGCTCTGGCGCTGTCCGATATCTCAGATGACGGCCTGTTTATGGAAGTCAAGGCAGAATATGCGAAGGAGATGGTCACTGGTTTTATCCAGATCGGCGGAACAACCGTTGGAGCTGTTGCAAACCGTACAGCCTTATTTGGCGAAGATGGCGCGGAGACAGACAGGTTTGATGCGGTCCTTACCGTGAACGGCGCATATAAGGCTGCTGATTTCGTGACATTCTGCGATGCATTCGGCATTCCGGTGCTTACGCTTGTCAATGTGAAGGGATTTGAGGCATCTGTGCGCGCAGAGAGGTCTCTTGCAAAAGCTGCTGCTAAGCTTACATATGCATTTGCAAGTGCTGATGTGCCGAAGGTCAGTGTCATTACAGGCGAGGCTTATGGCAGCGCTTATGTTGCAATGAATTCAAAGGCAGTCGGGGCAGACATGACTTATGCCTGGGAGAATGCCTCCATTGGAATGATGGATGCCCAGCTTGCGGCAAAGATCATGTATGCAGATGAGCTGAAGGACGCTCAGGACGTATCAGCCATGATATCCGAGAAGGCGGCAGAATATGAGAAGCTGCAGTCAAGCGTAGAGAGCGCGGCGGCTAGAGGATATGTAGATACAGTTATAAGTCCGGAATATACGAGGCAGTTTGTGGCGGCGGCATTTGAAATGCTGTTTTCAAAGAAAGAAAAGCGCCTGGACAGGAAGCATGGCACAGTATAATGTATCGAGGTGGAACAATATGAAGAAATTGAATATTAAGAAATTCCTGCTGTTGTTTTGCGCATTGCTTAGCGTGTTCTGCCTGGCAGCCTGCTCAGATGCTATCTCTGCCGATAAGGCAAAGGATTCGGTCAAGGAGAGGGAACTGGCGGCATACGCGCCGGCGTTTGAGCTGTGGGCAACCGATATGCTGCAGTTTCTGGATACAACAGATGACCAGCAGATCAAAGAATATGCAGAGAATGCAATAACGCTTGATGAGGTTAACGGAAAGAGCTACAGCGTCAACCTTGCCGGCATGAATGCTGAAACAGTAAGCTTTTATAACAGCTGGATAAAATCCAGGCAGGATTTGGGGAAACTGCGGTCAATAGATGAGATCGAGGTGCAGCTCAGCAGCGAAACGGGTACTTTGTGCACTGTCAGCGTGAGCGCATCTTATGAAAAAAGAAAATGCCAGTTTGAGCTGGTTGTTGATGAGGATCTGGCATTGGCCAGCGGTGCGATCAACCCGGCCTATACTACGATGGAAAAGATGCAGAAGGCTGCCGTGAATACGCTTATCGGAATGGGAACGGTATTCGTTGTGCTGATTTTCATTTCCTTCATTATCTCGCTGCTGAAGTATGTCAACAAGGCAGGAGAGAAAAAGGTTCAGGAGGAAGAAAAGAAGCCTGCGCCAGCTGGTGCGGCCAGCGAGGCATCAATGGCTGCTGAGGCCGAAGCAGATGAGACAGATGATCTGGAACTGGTTGCTGTCATAACAGCTGCAATCGCAGCTTCTGAGGGTACATCAGCAAACGGGCTTGTAGTCCGCTCGATCAAGAAAGTTAAATCCAATAACTGGAAAAACGCATAAATAATAGGACAGCCGCACAAGCGGAGGAATGGAGGATAAAGATGATGAAGAGTTATACGATTACAGTAAATGGCAATGTATATGATGTGACGGTTGAGGAAGGCCAGAGCGGCGCACCGTCAGCAGCACCGGCAGCAAGAACAGCAGCACCGAAAGCTGCTCCAAAGCAGGCGGCAGCACCGGCAGGCGCACAGGGTTCTGTCAAAGTGGCAGCGCCGATGCAGGGAAAAATCTTAAAGGTTAACGTGCAGCAGGGTTCAGCAGTCAAAAAGGGCGATGTTCTGCTGATACTTGAGGCGATGAAGATGGAGAATGAGATCAGCGCGCCGCAGGACGGAACGATTGCAACAGTAGAGTGCGCCGCAGGCGATTCAGTTGAGACCGGAAAAGTGCTGGTATCCATGAACTGATGTGAAGGTGAAGCGTTAAAATATGATCGATAATGCTGCTCTCTGGGCGGCAACGGAGGTAAAGATGAGTTATATTATAACAACATTGGGAAACCTCATACAGCAGTCGGCGTTCTTCGGGCTCACCTGGGGCAATTATCTGATGATTGCTGTCGCTTTAGGTTTCTTATATTTAGCAATAAAAAAAGGATACGAACCTCTGCTATTAGTTCCTATTTCTTTTGGCATGCTGCTTGTAAATATGTACCCAGACATTATGCTTGCCATTGAAGATTCAAACAGCGGGGTTGGCGGCCTGCTGCATTACTTTTACCTGCTGGACGAGTGGAGTATCCTTCCGTCCCTGATTTTCCTGGGTGTTGGAGCAATGACCGATTTCGGGCCGCTGATTGCGAATCCAAAAAGCTTTTTGCTCGGAGCAGCGGCTCAGTTTGGTATTTTTGCCGCATATATTATGGCAATCTTCATGGGATTCCCGGATAAGGCGGCAGCGGCCATATCTATCATCGGCGGCGCTGACGGGCCGACTTCCATATTCCTTGCCGGCAAGCTTGGCCAGACAAAGTATATGGGGCCTATCGCGGTAGCAGCCTATTCCTATATGTCGCTTGTTCCAATCATTCAGCCGCCGATCATGAAACTGCTGACGACTGAGAAGGAAAGGAAAATAAAAATGGCTCAGCTCAGGCCTGTTTCCAAGCTGGAGAAAATCCTGTTCCCTATTATCGTTACGATAGTTGTTGTGTTGATACTGCCGACAACGGCGCCATTAGTCGGAATGCTTATGCTTGGAAACCTGTTTAAGGAGAGCGGTGTCGTTAAACAGCTCACGGAAACTGCATCAAATGCATTGATGTACATAGTAGTAATTATACTTGGAACATCTGTAGGCGCAACAACCAGCGCTGAAGCATTCTTAAATTTGGATACATTAAAGATTGTTGCGCTTGGATTGATTGCATTTGCGTTTGGTACGGCGGCCGGAGTCGTATTCGGAAAAATTATGTGCAAGCTTTCAGGCGGCAAAATAAATCCGCTTATTGGTTCAGCCGGCGTGTCAGCCGTTCCTATGGCGGCCAGGGTATCCCAGAAAGTCGGCCAGGAAGCGGATCCGTCAAACTTCCTGCTTATGCATGCAATGGGGCCTAATGTGGCCGGCGTTATCGGCACAGCCGTGGCGGCAGGCGCATTTATGGCGATGTTCGGCGTGATTTAATGATATAAGGGAATAGAGTTAAAGGAGGATAAACAGATGGCAGAACAGGTAAAAAAGCCTTTAAAGATAACAGAAACTGTGCTGCGCGATGCGCACCAGTCCCTGATAGCAACAAGAATGACAACAGAGCAGATGCTGCCGATAATCGGGAAAATGGATAAAGTCGGCTATCATTCAGTAGAATGCTGGGGCGGCGCTACATTTGACGCATCACTGCGTTTCCTGAAAGAAGATCCGTGGGAGAGGCTTAGGAAACTGAGGGACGGTTTCAAAAATACAAAATTGCAGATGCTGTTCAGGGGGCAGAATATTTTGGGATATAATCATTATTCAGATGATGTTGTAGAATATTTTGTTCAGAAATCTATAGCAAACGGCATTGATATCATACGTATTTTTGACTGCTTCAATGATTTGAGGAACCTGCAGACGGCAGTTAATGCTGTTAAGACGGTAAAGAAGGAAAATCCGAATGCGCACGCGCAGATTGCGCTTTCCTATACGCTGGGCGACGCCTATACGCTGGATTACTGGAAGGAAACAGCAAAGAGGATAGAAGATATGGGTGCGGACTCCATTTGCATCAAGGATATGGCCGGACTGCTTGTGCCATATAAGGCAACAGAGCTTGTGCAGGCGTTAAAGGACGGTTCGTCTCTGCCGATTCAGATGCATACGCATTACACCTCAGGCGTAGCCTCTATGACATACCTGAAAGCCGTTGAAGCTGGCGCAGATGTTATAGATACTGCAATGTCCCCATTTTCGATGGGAACAAGCCAGCCTGCAACAGAAGTTATGGTGGAGACTTTCAAGGGTACGCCGTATGACACGGGACTTGATCAGAACCTGCTGGCGGAAATTGCAAACTATTTCCAGCCAATGCGCGAGGAAGCCTTAAAAAGCGGCCTGATGAACACCAAGGTGCTTGGCGTAAATATAAAAACATTGTTATACCAGGTTCCGGGCGGAATGCTCTCCAATCTTGTATCCCAGCTTAAAGAAGCCGGTGCGGAGGATAAGTACCAGGATGTGCTTGAGGAAATCCCAAGGGTGCGCAAAGATTTTGGCGAGCCGCCGCTTGTTACGCCGTCCTCACAGATCGTTGGAACGCAGGCTGTATTAAATGTCCTTCAGGGCGAGCGTTACAAGATGATTACAAAGGAATCAAAGAAGGTTCTTGCAGGCGAGTTTGGCCAGACAGTAAAGCCGTTTAATCCGGACGTACAGAAAAAGGCAATTGGCGATACAAAGCCGATAACATGCCGTCCGGCGGATCTGATAGAGCCGCAGCTTGATAACTACAGAAAAGATCCTGTGGTGCAGCAGTATTCGCAGCAGGAAGAAGATGTTCTTTCATATGCGCTGTTCCCGTCAGTTGCAACAGAATTCTTTAAATACAGGGAGGCACAGCAGACAAAGGTAGACCCGGATGCTGCTGATGCGGAAAATAAGGCCTACCCGGTATAAAAGAAATAAATTTACTTTAAAGTTAAAAAATAAGGAGAAACAAATGAGCGATTTAAATCAAAACAACAATTATTCAAATGGGGGCAATTTCAGCGGCGGCGGAAATGCGGACAGCAGCATGAATACATCTTTTAGCGGCGGCTACGGCAGCACCGGAAGCGTTTCCGAGATGCCAAAGCCTGCAAAGGAAAATATATTGCTTGGAACTGCTGGAGCATTTGCAGGAGCGCTGGCAGGTGCAGTATTGTACTATATCATATACCAATTCGGCTTTATTGCCGGTATTGCGGGACTGGTAGCTGTACTGCTTGCAAACTTTTGTTATCAGAAGCTTTCAGGGGCAGGTTTTTCCATGAAAGGCCTGATTATATCAGTTGTTTTAGCATTTATCGCAATTTTTGCGGCAGAGTGGTTTGCGGCTGCTAACGAGATTTACAAAGCTTACAGTGAATATTTGGGCAGTGCTTACAGCTTTTCGGATGCGCTCTCGGCTATGCCGGTGCTGCTTAAAGACAGCGACTTTGCATTTGCATTTGCGAAGGAACTTATTATTGCGTGGGGACTGGGCATTGTCGCTTCATTTGCAGCTGTTAAGCAAAAGGCTGGTAAAAAATAATTATTTTGGCTAAGGCCCGATCCACCTTGGTGGGCGGGCCTTTCCTGCCGATTGGGAGGCGGACTGCCAGTTTATCATTTCGTCAAAATATGATTGGCCTGTTATGGCAGAATTGAGGATATTGTGAAAGAAAAGAAAAATGTAAAAGTTTGCATTATCGGCGGCGGCAAAATTGGCGGCGCGCTTACTTCACAGCTCTCAGAAAACGGCTGTGAAGTCACAGTGGTTGACCAGGATTTAATGATAGTGAATAAGATCGCAAACGCTTTAGATGTGATCACGTACCAGGGAAATGGCGCTTCCTATGCAATCTTGAATGAAATAGGGGCGGGATCAGCAGACATTTTTATTTCTGTGACCGGTTCTGATGAGCTGAACCTGCTCGCATGCACGACAGCGCACACGATGGGAGCAAAGCATACGATCGCGCGTGTAAGGAATGTAGAGTATGCTTTGCAGTCGGAATTTTATACTGAAAGCCTTGGATTGTCCATGACTATTAATCCGGAATTTGCGGCCGCCAGGGAGATACAGCGCCTTTTGCATTTTCCGCTTGCAACGCGCGTTGAACAGTTTGCCAAAGGCAGGGCGGAATTGGTTGAGATGGCAGTGGAGAGCGGCAACCTGATGATTGGCAGGACGCTTTTCCAGATTAATAAAGGCATGAAAATCAACCTGCTGATTTGCGCGGTTGTCCGCGGCGGCAGGCTGGAAATACCAAATGGTGACTTTATGATTCAGGAAGGGGACGTTTTGTACATTACCGGCGCGCCAAGCGCATTTGAGGACGGTTTTAAAAAGATGAATCTGTCCGTAAAGCCGCTTAATTCCGTTATGATAGCCGGAGCAAGCCGCGTTGCCACTTATCTTGCCCAGCTTTTGAAGCGGGAGGGCGCGAATGTGACTGTTATTGAAAAAAAACGTGACGTTGCTACTGACCTGGCAGGCAGGATCCCGGGCATATCAGTCATGTGCAGCGATGCCATGGAATATTTTGATTCCATGTCTGATGCGGATATAAATCATACAGACGCAATGGTTGCGCTGACAAATAACGATGAATACAACCTTGTCATTTCAATGTATGCGGAGAGCAAGCATATCGACAAGGTGATCACAAAGATGAATTCGCAATCAACCCTGCGCGGACTGCAGAAAAAAACGAAGATCTGCAGCGTATCAAAGGAAGATGCGGCGACAGATCT
Organism: uncultured Lachnospira sp.; assembly: GCA_947628875.1. Lineage (GTDB taxonomy): Bacteria > Bacillota > Clostridia > Lachnospirales > Lachnospiraceae > Lachnospira. The sequence goes on along the minus strand of CANRBP010000001.1, from coordinate 25,339 downwards.
TATTGCCGGGTATGTGCGTTCTTTGATGGCTGCCGAGAATAATGATGCGATTGAGTCTCTCTACAGCCTGATGGACGGAAAGCTTGAATTTATTGAATTTAAAGTGCGTATCAATGAGCCGTTTTTGGAAAAGCCGCTCAAGCAGCTGGAACTGAAAAGCGGCATACTTATCGCCTGCATTATCCGTGGGAGGATACCTATAATACCGCGCGGTGACGATGTATTGAAAATAGGCGATTCTGTGCTGGTTGTTTCGGTGGATAAGCGGATTTCACGCTTTCCGGATATTTTCAGGGAATAGTGGTGGTCAGATATGAATAGAAGAAAAATACTGAATATACTGGGCAAAATCATACTGACAGAGGTTATGCTGATGGTTCCGTCTTTTGCCGTTGCCCTGATATACGGTGACGGTGATGCCCAGGCCTTTTTGATGACTATGATTCCGGCGGCCATTGCCGGCGCTGTGCTGTCGATGGTTAAGGCGCCTGAGAGGAAAATGAGCAGCCGTGACGGATACTGCATAGTTGCGCTTGCCTGGATAATCATCTGTATTATCGGTGCGTTTCCTCTCTATCTGTCAAATGGGTTTGATTCCTATTGGTCAGCGCTTTTTGAGATTGTTTCAGGCTTTACAACGACAGGAGCATCAGTGCTTTCGCAGCCTGAGCTTTTAAAGCACGGCGTACTGTTCTGGAGGAGTTTTACGCACTGGATAGGCGGCATGGGCGTTCTTGTCTTTGTGATGATGATAATGCCGATGGGTAACGAAAATTCAATGCATCTGGTGAGGGCGGAAGTGCCTGGGCCGACTGCCGGCAAGCTTGTGCCGCGCATGAAAAAAACATCAATGATCCTGTATGGCATTTATACGGCTATGACGGCGGTACTAATCATACTGCTTTTGCTGGGAAATATGGGACTATACGATGCATCATGCATGGCTTTTGCTACAGCCGGAACCGGAGGTTTCGGATTGACATCGGCCGGTATTGCAGGCTACAATAGCGTATATATAGAACTGGTGATAGCCGTTTTCATGATTCTGTTCGGCGTTAATTTTAACGTGTATTATTTCCTTCTGCTCAGGCGGTTCAAGGAAGCTGTAAAGACTGAGGAAGTATGGTGGTACTTTGGCATTATCGCTTTTGCAGCTGTCACGATCGGAATCAACATCGCAGGCACTGTGGCATCGTTTGGCACGGCTATGCGGCAGTCATTTTTTCAGGTGTCAAGCATTATAACAACGACTGGTTTTGCAACGGTTGACTTTAACCTGTGGCCGGAATTTTCCAAACATATGCTGGTTCTGCTGATGATTGTCGGCGCATGTTCAGGGTCAACAGGCGGCGGCATGAAGGTTTCCAGGATAATCATACTGGTTAAATCATTTTTTACGGAAATAAGGCATATTATCGATCCAAGAGTAATCTCGGTAGTCCGGCTTAACGGCAAGCCGCTTGACAAGGATACGCTGACGGCAACGCGCGTGTATGCATCGGCTTATTTTATACTGATAAGCCTGTTTACGCTATTTATCTCGCTGGACGGTTTTGATTTTACAACTAATCTGACTGCCGTTATATCATGTTTTAACAATATCGGGCCGGGACTGGGAGCAGTTGGCCCCATGGTGAATTTCGGCATTTATTCGGATTGGGCAAAGGTTGCGCTGTCGGTGATCATGCTGACCGGGCGCCTTGAGATATTCCCGATGTTTATGCTGTTTTCCAAATCCGCGCACGGCAGGTAAAGCTAAAGCTGTTATGCGCAGAGGCAGCACGAAAACGAAAGTTGCTTGAAATGGAGGGTAATATTGATTAAATTTGAGAGATACGCAGCAATGAATTTTGAAAATGCAATCCGCGGCGCGCGCAATCCGCATAACAGCTGGGATCGCATGGACAGTAAGGTGGAAGACGGGCGTTTCGTGTTCGGAGAAAAAGACCTTGAGCTTGCCAGGAAGCTGTGCCGGGCAGGAAGTGACCACCGGAAGTTTATCCGGCAGATTTTTGTCACGGCGGATATCACGGCTCCGCTGTACTGGTGGAAGGAGTATGACACCTACAAGGTTGGAACGGTGGCAAATTCAACCAGTACGATGCATAAAATACACAGCCGTCCGTTTGAAATAGATGATTTCAGCACTGACCGCATGACTGAGGAAAGCCGTGCGCACATGCAGGAAATTATTGCATTTCTGGAAAAGCTGCGGATAGGTTATAATGAAACTCAGGATAAGGAATTGTGGTACAGCATGATACAGCTGCTGCCGGAGAGTTATAACCAGATGCGCACATGCACTTTCAGCTATGAAAACCTGGTGTCAATATATCAATCCAGGAAGAACCATAAACTTGATGAGTGGCATGAGTTTTGCAGCTGGGCGGAGCAGATGCCGTATTTCAGGGAATTATTTTTGGAAGAGCAGGCATGATTGGCAGGAAGAACGGAAAATGGAGATTATTATGGACGGATGGTTTATCCTTGGCATTATATTTTTTGCAGCCGGATTCATACTGATTGGAATTGAGGCTGTCATTCCGGGGTTCGGGCTTCCGGGAGTCCTTGGCATCTGCGCTTTGGCTGCAGGCGTCTTGCTGACAGCGGATACTTTGACGCAGGCGCTGGTGATTATTGCCATTGTAATGGTGCTTTTGGCGGCCGGACTGTTCATTCTCATGCGCTTGTTTGCGAAAGGGCGCGTGAAACCGCCGGTTGTTCTGGAAGACCGGCTTGATAAGGAAAGCGGCTGCATCAGTTCTTCCGGTTCTGAGTATTTTATCGGCAGAAAAGGCATAGCCATGACTGATCTGCGTCCGGCAGGAAAAGCGCTGATTGACGGAGCTGAGAGAGATGTTGTCTCAGAAACCAGGTTTATCAGCAAGGGTACGGAAATTGAGGTATGCAGGATAAGCAATACCTCTCTGATAGTAAGAGAACAGCAGGCCGGGCAGGCGCTATGAAGTTCTTGAACCGGCGTTGTAATATGGAAGTATAGGAAGGAGAGTTAAAGATATGTTGGATATATTTCCGGTTATTGTTATATTTTTTGTTATTTTGCTCTTAATACTGTTTTACACGTTTGTGCCTGTAGGCCTTTGGATATCCGCGCTGGCGGCTGGCGTCAGGATAAGCATTTTCAGCCTGGTCGGCATGAGGCTGCGCAGGGTAGTGCCTGCAAGGATCGTCCTTCCGCTGGTAAAAGCCACAAAGGCGGGCTTGCAGCTGAGCGTTAATCAGCTTGAGGCGCATTATCTGGCTGGCGGCAATGTAGACGGCGTTGTAGATGCGCTTATCGCCTCAGCGCGTGCCGGCATTGACCTGACATTTGAAAAAGCAGCCGCAATTGACCTGGCAGGCAGAAATGTGCTGGAAGCCGTCAAGATGAGCGTTAACCCGAAAGTCATTGAAACGCCTAATATTTCTGCGGTTGCAAAAGATGGAATTGAACTTCTTGTAAAGGCAAGGGTGACGGTGCGCACAAACCTTGAACGCCTTGTCGGCGGCGCCGGGGAGGCGACTATAATAGCCAGGATCGGCGAAGGCATTGTGACAACAGTAGGTTCTGCGGCAACGCATAAGGGAGTCCTTGAAAATCCTGATGATATTTCCAAGCTTGTATTGAGCAAAGGCCTTGATTCCGGGACTGCATTTGAGATTCTGTCAATTGATATTGCTGATATTGATATCGGAAGGAACATCGGAGCGCAGCTGCAGAGCCTGCAGGCCGAAGCAGATAAAAATATCGCGCAGGCAAAGGCTGAGGAACGCAGGGCGATGGCAGTAGCAAAGGAACAGGAAATGCGCGCTTATGTGGTGGAAGCTGAGGCGGAGGTTCCGAAGGCGCTGGCATATGCGCTGCGCGAAGGAAAAATGGGCATAATGGATTATTATGATTTGCAGAACATCAAAGCGGACACTGTTATGCGGCAGAATATCGCAGGACAGGATGCTGCATGCGGCAAAATCATAGAGGGAGACCGCCATGAATGATAAGCTGTCCTATGAACAGACACAGCAGTTAAAGGAAAAGCTCAGGAAACGCCTGGGAGAATATGCACAGCAGAAACAGCAGGCGGAGCAGCCAAATCAGCCAAATCAGCCAAAACAGCAAAGTCAGAAAGGTCAGCAAAAACAGCAAAAACATTTAAAACAGTTAAAACAGCTGGATCAGCAAAGCCGGCAGAGGCCGGCGGAGGCTGAAATAAAACAGCCGAAAGTGCAGCCGGAACGGCAGAAACAGGCAAATGAAAAGGCGAATACGGCCGGACGGTTTGATTTTGACAAGGACAGCCTGAAGGCAGGCTTTATTATGGCCGAAATCCTTGCCAGGCCGGTCAGCCTCCGTAACAGAGGCGGAAGGCGTGCTTTGGGCGCAAAATATAAAAATCGTTAAGGGGAAAAGCTATGTATGACGATGGCGGACTGCTCGCACTGCTTAGGGAGAAGCGCGGACAATTCAGCAAAGGGCAGAGAAAGCTGGCAGATTACATTTCAGAGCATTATGAGGAGGCGGCGTTTTTGACGGCGGCGCAGCTGGGTAATAAGGCCGGCACAAGCGAATCAACGGTTGTGCGTTTTGCGGCTGCTCTTGGACTGTCCGGGTATCCTGAATTTCAGAGAAAAATGGCAGGACTTATACAGGATCGCCTCCACGCTATTGAGCGTATCGAAATCGCAGGCGGCGCAATGCCGCAGGAGGAGGTCGTTGACAATGTTATGGGCGCAGATGCCGAAAAAATCCGGCTGACGATGGAAGCGCTTGACAGGAATGCGTTTGAGGTTGCTGTTGAGGATATACTGAATGCGGAAAACGTCTACATAATCGGCGTGCAAAACTGTGCGCCGCTTGCATCTTTTCTGGCTTATTACCTCAGGCTGGTAAGGCAGAGGGTGATTTTAGTCGGGAGCGTGAACAGCAGCGAGCTGTTTGAACAGATGCTGCATGTTTCCGCATCGGACGCGGTGGTCGGCATCAGCTTTCCGCAGTATTCCATGCGCACCCTTAAAGCAATGGAATTTGCGAATAACCGCAATGCGAAGATTATCGCGCTCACAGACAGCAAGCATTCCCCGATGAACATATATTCGTCCTGCAACCTGTTCGCGCGCAGCGATATGGCTTCTGTCGTGGATTCACTGGCTGCACCGCTCAGCGTTATAAATGCGCTGATCGTGGCGCTGTGTTTGCGGCGGCATGATCAGGTAATGAACAATTTGAAGCTGCTTGAACAGGTTACGCAGGATTATCAATACGACAGCAGAGATGAGATAAACCTGTTTGATGATGCGCTGCTGTCGGATATGAAAAAGAAAGCGGATAAGGAACAGGGAAAATATGAGTGAAGTGATCGTAATCGGCGGCGGCGCTGCCGGAATGATGGCTGCCATCACGGCGGCGCAGCAGGGCAATTCTGTTGTGCTGTATGAAAAAAATGAAAAGCTTGGCAAGAAGCTTTATATCACCGGCAAGGGAAGGTGTAATTTTACAAATGCAGGGAAATTGGAGGAATTGTACAGCAGTATCGTAAGCAATCCCAAGTTTTTATATAGCGCTTTCCGCTCATTTTCCAACGAGGATGCAATGCGTTTTTTTGAGTCTCTTGGACTGGCGTATAAGATCGAACGCGGAAACCGTGTTTTCCCGGCGTCAGATCATGCATCTGACGTTACGGCTGCGCTTGCCAAAGAACTTGGGAGGCAGGGCGTTGACGTGCGGCTGCGCGCGGAAGTGACTGATATACATGTTTGCGATGGAATGTTTAACGCCGTCACAGTCCGGGAAGCCGGGGCAAGCAAAAAAGTCCGGGCAGATGCTGCCGTAATTGCGACCGGCGGCTGTTCCTACCCATCTACCGGCTCAACCGGGGACGGATATAAGTTCGCAAAAAAGCTTGGCCATACGGTGGAAACGCCGCGTCCGGCGCTGGTGCCGCTTTCGGCGGCTGAAGAGTGGGTAAGCAGGCTGCAGGGATTAAGCCTGAAAAATGCGGGCATAACAGTTATTGATGGCAGCAGGCGGCTGTATTCAGGCTTTGGCGAAATGCTGTTCACGCATTTCGGCGTAAGCGGCCCGATGATTCTTTCGGCGAGCAGCTATGTGGCAAAAGCTTGCAGGACAGGCCTCTGACACTGTGTATTGACTTAAAGCCTGCTCTCGATGCAGGACGGCTTGATGAACGCATACAGCGGGATTTTTCCGAGGCTGAAAATAAAAATTTCAGAAATGCGCTAGACAAGCTGCTTCCGAAAAAATTAATCCCTGTCATCGTGGAACTGAGCGGCATTGCGCCGGAAAAAAAGGTGAATGCGATAACAAGGCAGGAGCGCCGCCGGCTGGGCGCGCTGATAAAAGAAATGAAAATAACGATGACTGGCCTGCGCGGATTTGATGAGGCAATTATCACGCAGGGCGGCGTTGCCGTGCGCGAGGTGAATCCGTCTACGATGGCTTCCAGGCTGGTTGAAAATGTATATTTTGCAGGGGAAGTGCTTGATGTTGATGCGGTGACGGGAGGCTTTAACCTGCAGGTCGCCTGGTCTACAGGATATGCCGCAGCCATGCACATCAGGCAGTAGCATCAGGAAAATTTGAAAGCAAACTTTTAAACTTTTGATTTGTATGCGTGCTGAAGCGCGCCAGAGGTATAAAAATGAATTATTCGATTGCAATTGACGGGCCGGCTGGCGCCGGAAAGAGTACGGTCGCCAGGCTTGTTGCCGAAAAACTTAACTATATTTACGTTGATACAGGCGCTATGTACAGGGCGATAGCAGTCTATTTTTCGCAAAACAGCATTGATCCTGACGATGTACAGGCAGCCGGCGAGGCTGTCGCGGGGATTGATATCACGATCAGCTACCGGGACGGCATACAGCAGGTTATTCTGAATGGCGAGAATATCACGGCGCTTCTGCGCACAGAGGAAACAGGCAGAATGGCTTCAAAGATATCGAGGCATGCTCCGGTGCGCACAAAGCTGGTTGATCTGCAGCGCAGCCTGGCAGCCAGAAACAATGTTGTGATGGACGGGCGCGATATCGGGACGACTGTTCTGCCGGACGCCTTTGTCAAGATATATCTTACAGCGAGCGTGACTGCAAGGGCAAAGAGGCGTTTTGACGAACTGGCTGCCAAGGGGCAGGCTTGTGATTTTGAGGAAATAAAGGCTGATATCGAACAGCGCGATTATCAGGACATGCACAGGGAGATATCGCCTCTCAGTCAGGCTCAGGACGCAGTATTTGTGGATACGTCTGATATGAATATCAGTCAGGCAACGGAGGCCGTTATGGAGATCGTTAATCAGAAACGCAGCGGCAGAGCGTAGTTTTCGGGAAGGAGGCAGCCATGAGGGAAGTTATTCTGGCAAAGACGGCAGGCTTCTGTTTTGGAGTACAGCGCGCTGTGGACACAGTATACCAGCAGGCTGAGCAAAGCAGCGTATATATGTACGGGCCGATAATACACAATGAGCAGGTAGTTGCCGATTTGGAACAGCACGGCGTAAAGGTGATCGGTGATCTGGACATGCTGGACGGCATCAGCGATGGCACGGTTGTCATACGCTCGCACGGCGTTTCCAGGCAGGTATATGAAATGCTGGAAAAAAAAGGACTGAAAATTGTTGATGCGACATGCCCGTTTGTGCTCAAAATCCACAAAATTGTGCAGGATGAAAGCAAAAAAGGCAGCCAGATCGTGATTATCGGCAATGAAAACCATCCGGAGGTTGAGGGGATTAAAGGCTGGTGCCAGCCGCCTGCGGCGGTTGTCGATACCGCAGAAAAGGCTGAAAAACTGGTGCTTGATGAAAACCGGCCGGTCTGCATCGTATCTCAAACGACATTTAATTACAATAAATTTCAAGAATTAGTTGAAATTATATCTAAAAAGGGTTACAATATTAGTATTCGTAATACAATTTGTAATGCGACTGAGGAACGGCAGGCGGAAGCGCGGCAGTTGGCCAGGCAAGCGGACGTGATGATCGTGATCGGTGGCGGCAGCAGTTCCAATACACGTAAACTGTATGAAATTTGTAAGAGTGAGTGTAATGATACATTTTACATTCAGACGCTAAGTGACCTTGACCTGAATTGTTTGGGTAAGGCAGACTGCATAGGTATTACAGCAGGGGCATCAACCCCGAACAATATTATTGAGGAGGTTTACACTAATGTCAGAACAGAGTTTTGAAGAGATGTTAGATGAAACATTTAAGACAATACATACAGGAGAGGTGGTTGACGGTACTGTTATAGACGTTAAGGATGACCAGATCATTCTGAATATCGGCTATAAGGCAGATGGCATTATTACGCGTAATGAGTATACTTCTACTCCGGGTGTTGACTTAACGAAGATGGTGGAGGTCGGTACGACCATGCAGGCAAAGGTGCTCAAGGTGAATGATGGAGAAGGCCAGGTGCTCCTTTCCTACAAAAAGATGGTTGCAGACAACGGCAACAAGAAGCTTGAGGAGGCATTTGAGAACCAGACGGTTATCACAGCACCGGTAAGACAGGTGATGAATGGCGGTCTTGGCGTTATTGTTGATGAGACGAGGATCTTTATTCCGGCCAGCCTTGTTTCAGATACATTTGTAAAGGATTTGTCCATTTACAAGGATAAGGAAGTTTCCTTTATCATTACAGAGTACAATCCAAAGAAGAGAAGAATAATCGGCAACTGCAAGCAGCTGATCATCGCACAGAAGGAAGCTGCACAGAAGGCGCTGTTTGAGCGTATCCATGAGGGCGATACCATTGAAGGCACAGTAAAGAATGTAACAGATTTCGGCGCATTTATTGACCTTGGCGGCGTTGACGGCCTGCTGCACATTTCAGAGATGTCATGGGGCAGAACGGAGAATCCTAAGAAGCTTTACAAGGTAGGCGATTCTGTTAAGTGCTTTATTAAGGAGATTAACGGTTCCAAGATCGCGCTCAGCGTCAAGTATCCTGATCTGAATCCTTGGAATGATGCAGCGACAAAGTATGCCGCAGGCAATGTGGTAAAGGGCGTTGTTGCCAGAATGACGGATTTCGGCGCGTTTGTACAGCTTGAGGACGGAATTGATGCGCTGCTTCATGTTTCACAGATATCACGCGAGCATATCAACAAGCCTGCGGACGTTCTTTCTATCGGCCAGGAGATTGAGGCTAAGGTTGTGGATATGAACGAAGCCGAAAAGAAGATAAGCTTGAGCATGAAAGCGCTTATCACAGATGAGCCGGCTGCAAAGCAGGATGAAGCAGAAAGCGCAGAGGAAAATGAATAATTTATTTTCTGTCAGCGAATATCCGTTTTGGATTATATGCGGCACAGAGAATATTTGATATTGATTATAAATAGATGTTGCAGGATAGCATTGCCGTGCAGCAAGACCCTGATGGCTGGTGAAACTTTCCAACGGGTTTGGCTGGGTGATGCGTCCTGCGGCATCTTTTTTCTGTTTAACACAGCATTTTGCTGCGTTGCCGTTGCATTATGCCGTTTTGTGGATTATAATTGATACAACTATGGAAAGGTGTGATGTTTAATGGCAATGGAAGCATCAATGTCGCGCAATGAGGTCATTATGGCGGTCAGGCGCAACGATACGAATGGAATTGATAAAAATTATATCAAGCAGCTCAAAAGACAGGGTGCAGTTGAGTGTAAAACATGCAAGTCACGAAAATATCAGGACGGTTCAAATGAAAATGTGTCGTTTAAATCACCATCGCATATCTCGCCGCAGGCGTCTGCTTCGCGCGTGCGTGCGCATGAAGCGGAGCATGTATCCAATGCTTATACGAAAGCGGCGCAAAATGACGGCAGGGTCATCTGTACGTCAGTGCGCCTTCAGAATGCTATATGTCCGGAATGCGGCAGGGTTTATACGGCTGGAGGCGTTACCAATACAGCTATAAGGTATAACGAAGAAAATCCATATATGAAGAACCAGAAAAAAGCGGATTATCCGGAGATTGTGGGGGCAAATGCAGATTATGCGGTCTGATGGAGGTAGATATGATTGTACTGCAGGCAAGCGATGCGCTGAAAGCCGTATTTGAGAAGACTATTCAGGTTATGGGGCAGAACGTGGCATGGGACAAAACATTTGGTTTTAACAACAATACGCTGATACTTCCGGGTTCCCTGAAATCGTTATTGTTCAGCTTTGATAACAGAAAAGTGATCGGCACAGTACTTGAGGAGGGGTTAAATGCAGAAGTTAAGCCGATGCCGGAAGGCAGGCTGCTGGAAAATGCTGTAAATATGGTTCTGTATGCATTTGGCAAATGGGGCCAGATCAAGGGACTTACTGTTGAGAAAAATTACAGCCAGCTGAATGCGCTCATGAACGGAATTTTGCGCGAGGTAGATGTTGAGGCGCAAATCGGCCAGGAAAACTGCCGTTTTTATAAAGAAGGAGTGCGGATAACCTATGAGGAGGTTATAGAACTTATCCTTGAATATTTGGAACCGCAGGCTCCGGCTGAAGACGGGCAGGAGCAGGAGGAAAGCGCGGCTGCGGCGTCAGGCGGATGGCGTGAGCAGGTCAGGCTCGGACTCTGGCATAAGCTGGTCTGGCAGGCAGGAAACAGTGACTTTACAAAGCAGGAAATATCAAGGCAGCAGAGGCAGCAGTCCAGGATAGGACAGGAATTTTACATGACAGGCTACCTTTGCCCGGAGTGCCATTCTCCGCTTCATATGACAGTTTACCCGGAAGACAGGGAATTTACGGTTGAGACGAACATAGGCAGGGTTATACTCTCAAGGGTTTACGCATGCAGTACATGCAAGTGCTTTTATACGCCGCAGCCGGACAGAATGCTGATGGATGGCAGCATTTTGAAAATGGATTTTGAGGGCGATGAGAATGCTTATCAGGATTATCTTGAACTGCTGGGCAGGAACGGAGAGAAAACATCAAACAGCCACCTTAACAGGTTTGAGAACAGTACTGTGAACAGGGAAAATGGCGCGGTACCGGATGCAGAACAGCTTTCTCAGATGTTTGAGCATATTGATGAGATACCGGATATAGAGCTTTTTAACACGGTTGATAAGATGGATTCCGGTTTTTATCCTGATGTCCAGACCGAAAAATACATAAAGGCGGCGGAGCAGGAAATGGCTCGGCGCCAGATGGAGCGTAATATACCGCCGGACGGATACCGCACCCGGTTCTCAGGGAAAACAGGAAACGATGTCAAAAGAAAAATACAGCCTGCTGATGATGCAAATAAGAAAGTGGGGCAGCAAAGCGCCGGGACGGGAGATGATCATGGCAGCGCAGCAAGCGCAAATCAAGATGACGGCCATCTGAGCCGCGCGATACGGTATGCTCAGGAGCAGGATATGGATGCTTTTGCGCAGCAGCTTGAGCTGCTTGAAGCGGACGGGTTAAAGCGCCTGATGTCGGTGCTTGAGGAGCGAAAGGCGCAGGATACAGAAAAGAAAGGAAACTGGACGGAATACGCGGCGCGCGCGCGCGCAAAGCTTCTGCAGCATCAGCAAAAAGAACTGCTTAAAATTGCCTTTGATGCGAAAAAGCGCGGTTATCCTGAGATGAAGCAGGCCTATGACAGCATTATGCAAAAAGACTGCCCGAATGATACAAAATCCAGCGTCCTGGCCTCTCTGGACAAATGGATGAAAGAGCGCGCAAAAAATGATCTGGACATTTACATGGAAAATATGCCGGATCCAATCGGGCGCAAGCAATATCTCAGATACAGGCAGATATTTGAAGAATATGGAAATGATGCACAGCCTTATATTGAAAAGCTTGATTTGAAGCGTGACGTTATTGAGCAGTCTGAATTGAATGCATTTATCAGAAAAAATAACAGGCAGCTGAAAAACCGCACTGCACTGCTGGAACTGGCAGATGCGGTTGAGAAGATGGATTACGAGGAGCGCAACAAACAGCCTTTCGCGGATCAGTTAAGGCAGAAGGTGTATGATTTGGATCTTGCGGCTATTGAAAAAATTTGCCCGCATGTGCAGGAACTTGAGTTTGATGAAGGCCTGAAAGTGCATAAGAGGATATCGGAAGGCAATTTCCTGCCGGAACTGAAAGAAGATATCCTGGCGCGCATTGAAAAAAGGCTTGAGGCCATCAAAAAAGATGAATGCAGCAGCCTTGTAAGCAAGCTGATACGTGATACTGACTGGCAGGACGGCGACATTGAACATATGTACATGTATGATGTGCGGCGCATGAGCAATGACGCCTGCGATGATACAGATGCCATTATTTTCCACAACGCAATTTACAACTATGCCTCGGAACGGCCATATGAGTATCCGCTGCTGGTTTACGATGCTACTAAAGGAGAAAACGGCAAGAAAGGATTTTTGCTTACGCCTGACCGTCTTTGCTATAATACAAGCACTTTGTCGGGATCTCTCAAAATAAGCGAGATTAAAGCGTTTTCAATCGAGAGCGGCCTGTTTAATAAAGGAATTTATGTCACCAATTCAAACAACCACAGCATCAGGATAGCAGGCTACAATAAAGCTGAAAAAGCCGTGCTTGAGGATTATCTGAAAAAACTGAACCGTTTTATCAAGTATTTGAAGGAAAAACCGGAATCAAGGAATCTGGAATACCTTGTACGCGAAAAACATGATGTTAAATGCTGTTTCCGCTGCGGATATGTCTATAGGGAAGGCGATGTATGCCCAAAATGCGGAAGCAGGAACAATACCTGAAATCAGACGCAGGCTGATTTGTCAGGGTTGCTGATTTGTCAGGCGCATGCTATATGAGCAGCGCCTATGCATATTTCTGCAAATGCAGGCATATCCGGCCTTTCCGCGTCTGGCTGCCGCATCCGCTGAATATATATTTTCCATTGCCGCGGATAACAAGCACATCATTTGGTTTAAGCTGGCTGCTGTTGTTCTCCGCGCACCGTCCGTTGACATAAATTTTTTTCTGTGAGAAAAGCTCAAGCACGCTGCTGCGCGACTGCCTGGTCAGGCTGGCGACAACGGCGTCCAGCCTTGGCGAGGCGGCAATTACATCGACAGGCAGCAGAACCGGCTTTATGCTGTCTGGAAGCGTATCGCAGCATGTACACTTTACGCGCGTGTGCTTTACATTATCCAGGCTTCCGGCAAGGAAATCGGCTATGTGTTCCATGCAGAATACATAAGCGCCGGTGCTGCGCACCAGTATATCCCCAAGCAGGCCGCGGTCGATGCCGGTATTTACCAGAGCGCCAAGATAGTCGCGGTGCGTCAGCGTTTCCGAAAATTTGCAGGATAAAGGCTGAATAAAAATCAGGCGTATAGGGTAGCCGGCTTCATAGCCGAACAGCTCGGCGCTGCCAAAACGGATAATCTGCCTTTCGCAGGCCGGACTTCCGCCAAAACTCTCATGCGGCATAAAAGAGAGTGATTTTTCCATCGCCGCATAAACAGCCAGTTCCCCCAGGCCTAAAAAGCTGGTATATGTATAAATATTCTGTTCGTATGCCCTGTTTGCGGCATTAAGAATTTTTCTCTGAACAAGCGCTGTCTCGTCCATACGGTATCCTCCCGGAAAGCTTATATTTCCATTACAGGATATCCCCGGAATCATAAAAATGCAATAGCCTTGAGCGTACCGCTAAAAATTTTTAAATTTGTTAAAAATTTCTCAAAAATATAGAGACTTTTTACCTGCGGCTGTGCTATAATAAAATATATTTGTGTCAGGCCAGTACAAGTGGCTATATTAGGGAAGTTCGCATACAGAGGCAGGCAGACGTCCGAAACCGTATGCAGGAAAGAGGAATAATATGATCAAAGATTATGAAGAATTTAAGCGGTTTGTGCTGCAGAACACGGGCATTGACCTGAATGCCTATAAAGAGCGTCAGATGAAGCGCAGGATCGACACGCTGATCGAGAGGAACAAGTATGACGGATATGACAGCTACAGCAAAGCGCTGACGACAAACCGGAGCCTGCTTGATGAGTTTGTAAATTATCTGACGATTAACGTATCTGAATTTTACAGGAATCCGGCGTTATGGAAGACTCTTGAGGACGATATACTTCCGGATCTTATCAGCAAATTCGGGCAGAACCTGAAAATATGGAGCGCAGCCTGTTCCACGGGCGATGAGCCGTATTCGCTGGCAATGGTGCTTGCAAAGAAAGTGCCGCTCTCAAAGATACATATCCTTGCAACAGATATTGATGACCAGGTGCTTGAGAAGGCAAGGGACGGCGTATATGGGGCAAACAGCTTAAAGGGCCTGCCTGATGAGTTTAAGAATAAGTACTTTACAAAGATGGGCGACCGTTTCTTTAAGGTATCGGACGAAATCAAAAAATGCGTTGAATTTAAAAAATCCAACCTGCTGAAGGATGCATATCCGTCCGGCTGCCACCTGATCGTCTGCCGCAATGTCGTTATTTATTTTACAGAGGAGGCAAAGCAGGAAATATACAAGAAATTTAACCAGTCCTTGCATATGGGCGGCTGCCTGTTTGTTGGAAATACCGAGCAGATAATTAACCACAGGGAGCTGGGGTATGAGTTTGACAAACTGTTCTTCTACAGAAAAGTTAAATGATGCCTGATGGCTTTAGCTTATCTGCGGCTGCTTGCGTTACAGCCATTGCAGGATTTGTATGGCATAGCCAAGCAGATCCTGTTTATTGTTTAAAAATGCATCACCGGCTTCAAAATAAAACATGGTATCTGCATAGGATTTACGGAATGCAGGCTTTTTCCATGCATCAGTCTGCGGCAGGAAACTGCCGCTTTTTTGCGTGTAGCAGTCGGCGGCCTTTGCCTGCCTGCGGAAACGCTTATCCACATAAGATGCCACGCTTTTGTGCAGCGCGCGATCTTCCTGTATAAGATAATAATAATCCTTGTAGTTCGGATAAAAATATTTGAGTTCTCCTGAATATAATTGCACATGTATTAACAGGTTTTGCCCGTGCGCTTCGGCATTAAAAGGGAAATTGCCCCAGGACAGGCTGGCAGGCAGGCTGAACGGAAGTTCCAGGCGGAGCAGAAGTTCCGCAGCTTCGGCGTCCTGATCGCCAGTTTGCGCTGTGCGCCTGCAGTCCAGGCTTTCCGGCTGAATCAGTCCGCAGGCGGCCGCCTGCGCAAAAACAGACGGGCAGTAGCCTAAAACGGCTGAAATCTCCGGCAGCGCGCAGATATCATCACGGTTGTGCAAAAGCAGAAGGCTGGCGTCAGGATCTTCATCAAGCAGGCGGCGGTGAACGTATTCCCTGTAAATATTAATCAGTTCTCCGCCGTCAATCTTGTCAGTGCGCGCTATTTTGGCAAATTTTTCAACTGTTTTCTGTTTATAATTTTCAAGATTCAGCACGTTGCGCAAAAGGCGGATATCGCGGAATATGTCGATGCTTGAAACGCCTTCAAATGTATATGGCAGAGACAGCTGCGAACAGCGGCTGCACAGATAAGGGATATCAAAGTTTTGTCCGTTGTAGTGGACAAGGTACGCAAAAGATTTTAAAAAGCTGAAAAAAGCGCAGATAATGCCTGCTTCCTGGTCAGGCAGTTCAGCCAGCCATTGCGTGTACTGCCAGCGCCCTTCACGGAAAAAAGCGCATCCGATCAAGTAGCAGAAGCTGCTTTCAGCAGAAAAACCTGTTGTTTCAATGTCAAAAAATAAAAAATCCGCCGGTGACGGCAGAATAGTGCTGCCCGGCTCACAGGCGGACAGGCAAAGCGGCAGAAGATCGCTTTCCTGCGGCTGTACAGCCATGTCTTTAGTAATTGTCAGCATAAGATTCACCTGCCTGGCCTGATGGTTAAATTTAAGCTTATATCTGCTTTTGTTTATTATATATTAAAATATAGATAAAAAAAAGTGGATTTTTAATAAAAGCTGATATACAATAGAAATAAAGATTATTTATAAGGAGTAGTATGTCATGGGTAAATGTACATTTAAAGGTGGAGTACATCCCTTTGACGGCAAAGAATTTTCAAAAGATAAGCCGATCAAAGAATTATTTCCACAAGGCGAAATGGTATTCCCGCTTTCACAGCACATTGGAGCGCCAGCTGTTCCGGTTGTGGCAAAAGGCGACCATGTACTTGCTGGCCAGCTTATAGCAGAGGCAGGAGGTTTTGTATCAGCAAACATTCATTCCTCTGTCTCAGGCACAGTTAAAGCGATTGAGCCTAGGACGCTGGCAACAGGCGGTAAGTGCAATTCAATAGTCATTGAAAATGACGGCGAATACAGCGAGGTAACATATGTCCCTAAAAAGCTTGAGGAGCTTTCAAAGGAGGAGATTTTAGGACGCATCAAAGATGCCGGCGTAGTCGGCATGGGCGGTGCAGGTTTCCCTACGCATGTAAAGCTGTCTCCTAAGAATCCTGAGTCCATTGACTATATCATTGTCAATGGCGCGGAATGCGAGCCGTATTTGACTTCTGACTACAGGCGTATGCTGGAAGAGCCTGATAAGGTCGTCATGGGCCTGAAAGTTGCGCTGGCGATCTTTGACCATGCCAAGGGCATAATCGGTATTGAAGACAACAAGCCGGAGGCGATCCGCATAATGCAGGAAAAGACTGCCGGGGAGCCTGATATTGAGGTAAAGGTCTTAAAGACAAAGTACCCTCAGGGCGGCGAGCGCTGCCTTATCTATGCAACGACAGGCAGGAGCATCAATTCTTCCATGCTGCCGGCAGATGCAGGATGTATTGTACATAACATTGATACGATATTTTCTATTTATCTGGCTGTTATAGAAGGAAAGCCGCTGACAAAGCGCATTGTCACAGTTACCGGTGACGGCGTGAATAATCCTGGCAATTTCTATGTATGGCTTGGAATGAACTACAGGCAGCTGCTGGATGCGGCAGGCGGCGTGGTCGGGGAGCCTCAGAAGTATATCTCCGGCGGCCCGATGATGGGTTTTGCCATGTACAGCCTTGATGTTCCGGTTGTCAAAGGAAGTTCATCGCTGCTTGTCATGCGTGAAGATATCGTTTCCAAGATCGAATCGTCTGCATGTATCCGCTGCGGCCGCTGCGGCGAGGGATGCCCGAGCCATCTGCTGCCGGCGAAGCTGGCAAGCCTGGCTTCGAGGAATGATGAGGCGGGTTTTGTGAAGCTTGACGGAATGGAGTGCGTGGAGTGCGGAAGCTGTTCTTATATCTGTCCGGCAAAACGGCCTCTGACGCAGCAGATTAAGGCCATGAGAAGAACAGTGATGGCAAACAGAAGAAAGAAATAGAAAGGTGGATCTGACAGTGAGCGAAGTGTTTAACGTATCAACCAATCCTCATGTGCGAAGCAGTGCATCCACACAGACGATAATGAGGGATGTTCTCATTGCTCTGGCACCTGCAGGCATATTTGGAATATATAATTTCGGCCTGGATGCGCTGATCAGAATTGTGGTCGGCATTGCAGCCTGTGTGGCCGTTGAAGCGTTGTATCAGTATCTGATGCACAAAAAAGTGACCGTGCTGGATTTGAGCGCGGCAGTTACAGGACTTCTGATTGCCCTGAATATACCGCCTACATTGAATGTAGGTTATGAGATTTTGGGCTGCGCATTTGCAATCATTATCGTAAAGCAGCTTTTCGGCGGCCTTGGCCAGAACTTTATGAACCCGGCGCTGGCGGCAAGATGTTTTCTGCTCATTGCATTTACGGGGCCGATGACGACTTTTGTCTATGACGGCATTGCAGGAGCAACTCCGCTGGCAGTTTTAAAGCCAGGTTCAGAGGCGGAAGGCACGGCAGAGCTGCTGGACATGTTTATTGGAACTCATGGCGGCGTGATAGGCGAGACATCTGTCATCTGCCTGCTGCTGGGCGCTGCATACCTGCTGGTGCGCAAGGTTATCTCATGGAGGATACCGGTTACATATGTGGCGACTTTTGCCGTATTGATTTTCCTGCTTGCTCCTGAGCATCAGTTTGACGCTGTTTACATGCTGAAAGAGATATGCGTCGGCGGACTTATCCTTGGTGCTTTCTTTATGGCAACCGATTATGTGACTTCACCGATAACGCCTGCGGGCAAGATCGTATTTGGCGTTATCCTGGGTATTCTGACATTTATTTTCAGAATGTATGGAGGTTCGGCAGAGGGCGTTTCATATGCGATCATTTTCTCAAACCTGCTTGTGCCGCTGATAGAGCGTGTCACAGTGCCAAAGTCATTTGGCAAGCAGAAACCGGTAAAGGAGGCGAAGTAATATGGGTAAGATTATAAAAGATGCATGCATATTATTTGCCATCACGCTGATTGCCGGCGTATTGCTCGGCGCTGTTTATGATGTGACGAAGAATCCGATCGCGGAGCAGAACGAGAAGGCAAAGCAGGCCGCTTACAGGGCAGTCATTGCGGAGGCGGACAGCTTTGAGGCGCTTGATGGCGAGCAGTACAGCGAGGAGAATGTAACAGAAACTTTTGCGCAGCTGCTTGCTGATGACCCGGAAAGCTATACTGCTGATGAAATAGTTGAAGTTGTTGCAGGCATCAAGAGCAATAAGATCATAGGGTATGTTATAACTGTAGTTGCATCGGACGGCTATGCAGGAGATATCCGCTTCTCTGTAGGCATTTCGACAGATGGAGAATATCTTGGAACTTCCATACTTTCCATAGGAGAAACGGCTGGCCTGGGAATGCGTGCCAAGACCGATCCTAAGTTCCTTGCGCAGTTTAACAATGCAAATACGGAAAAGTTTGTACTGACAAAGAACGGCGTGATGGAGGCTGATTCGGAAGATCAAATCGATGCGATCGGAGGCTCGACTGTTACGTCCAAGGCAATTCTGCGCGGCGTTAACTCGGCGCTTGTTGCTTTTAAACAAATCAGTTCCTCAAACGTAAAAACGGCAGGAGGTGTGAGCGTTGAATAAATGTGTTGAAAGGCTTTATAATGGTTTGATAAAGGAAAATCCAACATTTGTCCTGACTCTGGGCATGTGTCCGACGCTGGCGGTTACGACTTCCGCTATAAACGGCATCGGCATGGGACTTTCCTCAACAGTCGTGCTGGTTATGTCCAACCTTATGATATCGCTGCTCAGAAAAGTGATACCAGATGGCGTGAGAATGCCGGCTTTCATAGTTATTGTCGCTTCATTTGTGACAATGGTGCAGTTTTTGATGCAGGGTTATCTGCCGGATCTGTACGAATCTCTGGGAATTTATATTCCGCTGATCGTTGTTAACTGTATTATTCTGGGCCGTGCAGAGGCGTATGCATCAAAAAACAGCGTCCTGCCGTCTGTTTTTGACGGACTTGGCATGGGACTTGGCTTTACGGCGGCTATAACGATCCTTGGCGCTGTACGTGAGCTGCTGGGCGCAGGCACTATTCTGTCAACAGGCAGTTCCGCACTGGTTGATTTCTCAAAAATGGGTTACACGCCTGCAAGCATCTTTATCCTGGCGCCGGGTGCGTTTTTTGTCCTGGCAATGTGCATCGCTGTCATGAACAGGATCAAGAAAAAACACGGCATGGCACCTGCACAGGTTCCTGATTATACGCAGGACGGCCCATGCGCATCATGCTCCAATACAATGTGCAGCGGCAAGGCAGCTGCTTCCACAGCAGATAAAAAACAAAATTAAGGAGGACATAAAAGATGAATTTACTTGTTATCGCAATTGGTGCGGCATTGGTAAATAATGTCGTGTTGAGCCAGTTCCTTGGCCTGTGTCCATTCCTGGTGTATCAAAGAAAATTAATACGGCTGCCGGCATGGGCGGTGCAGTAATCGGCGTTATCACGATCTCATCGTTGATATGCAGCTTGATTTATGACTTTATCCTGACGCCGCTTGACCTGACATACTTGAATACTATCGTATTCATTCTTGTTATTGCTGCGCTGGTACAGTTTGTGGAGATGTTCCTTAAAAAGACATCACCGGCGCTCTATGAGGCGCTCGGCGTATACCTTCCGCTGATCACAACCAACTGTGCAGTGCTCGGTATTGCCCTGACTAATGTGCAGAACGGCTATAACCTTATCGAATCCGTTGTGGCAGGCTTTGGTACGGCAGTCGGCTTTACGATTGCAATCGTGATCATGGCTGGTATCCGTGAGCGGATTGAATTTAATGATATCCCGGAAAACTTTAGGGGAATGCCAATCGTGCTTCTGACAGCAGGCCTTATGGCTATTGCATTCTTCGGCTTTTCAGGCATTCTGTAAGAGGAGGAAGGACTATGACAGGGATTATAATAGCAGCAGCCGTTGTCGGCTGCGTAGGACTTGTACTGGGACTGTTCCTCGGATTTATGGGAAAGAAGTTCGCAGTTGAAGTGGATCAGAAGGAAATAGACATACGTGCGGAGCTGCCGGGAAACAACTGCGGCGGCTGCGGATATGCCGGCTGTGATGCGCTTGCAAAGGCAATTGCAGCAGGCGAAGCAGAGGTTGGAGCATGTCCTGTCGGCGGCGAGCCTGTGGCTTCAAAGATTGCGGCCATCATGGGTTCAGAGGTCGGCAGCAGCGTAAAGATGACAGCGTTTGTAAAGTGTGCAGGCGACTGTGAGAAGGCAAAAGATAATTACAAGTATACAGGCGTAGAGGAGTGTACGGTGATGCCGTTTGTACCGAACGGAGGAGCCAAGGCATGTACATACGGCTGTATGGGTTATGGTTCATGCGTAAAGGCATGTCCGTTTGATGCAATCCATATCGTAAACGGCATTGCGGTTGTGGACAGAGAAAAATGTAAGGCATGCGGAAAGTGCGTTGCAACATGCCCGAGGCATCTCATTGAGCTTATTCCGTATGATGCTAAATATGCAGTAAACTGCGCATCAAAAGATAAAGGCAAAGATGTAATGGCTGCATGCCAGACAGGCTGTATCGGCTGCATGCTCTGTACAAAGCAGTGCGAGGCCGGCGCTATTACAGTTGAGAATAATGTTGCGCATATTGATTATAAGAAGTGTACAGGATGCGGCAAATGTGCAGAAAAATGCCCGAAGAAGATTATTCATGTTACACATGCTTAATGAATGAAACACTTTCATAACAGGCAGACTGAGAAAATGAAGCATAAAGCGAAAGTGCAGGAAAAACGGCAGCACAGCCTTGTCCGGGCGGACTTATGGCTGGCTGCCGCACTGCTGCTGGCAGCACTGGCAGCATTTACAGTAATCCAGTGTTTTATTAAAAAGGAGGGCGCCTGCGCTGTCATCACGGTGGACGGCCGGATACTGCATAGATGCAGCCTGAATGAAGATGCCGAAATTACTGTTTCCGGCTACGATGGCGGAAAAAATACCATTATCGTGTCAAATGGGACTGTCTATATGTCAGATGCGGACTGCCCTGACAGGCTGTGCGTGCGTATGGGCGCTGTCAGCCGTACCGGGGAGACGATCGTATGCCTGCCGCACAGAGTCGTAGTTGAAGTTACAGCTTCCGGCAAGGATCAGGATAAAATTGACGGTGTAGTCCGTTAAAGAAAGGCAGGAAGCGGAAATGAAAGGAAATGTCCGCAGGATAGCGTTTTGCGGCGTATTTACGGCACTGGCGATGGTTTTTAGCTATATAGAGAGCCTTATACCGATACCGGTGCCGATTTATGGCATCAAGCTTGGCATTGCCAATATCGCGATACTGGCTGTAATATATGCCATAGGCTGGAAAGAGGCCGTGATTGTCAATTTTTTGAGGATTTTGTGGACAGCCATTCTGTTTGGAAACATGAACAGCTTTTTGTTCAGCGCAGCCGGAGGGGCATTGAGCCTTCTTGTCATGATTGCATGTTATAAAAGCAGAAAATTTTCTATTCTTGGCGTAAGTATTGCCGGAGGCGCGGCGCATAATATCGGTCAGGTTGCTATGGCGGTCTGGCTGATGGACAGCACAGCCATCATTTATTATCTTCCGATCCTGCTTGCGGCAGGCGTGTTCACAGGCGCCATCATCGGGATTGCAGGCGGACTGACGGTAAAACATATAAAAGCATCAATCTGATTAAAATTAGAGGACAAAGAACGGAAAATACGCTCTTTGTCCTCTTTATTGTTTATATTGCTGCTGCAGTTCTTCCACAGATGTTGTCACGCAATGCGTTATCGGTTTCCATTCCACACGCTTAAACAGCGCGATAAGTGAGATTGGCACGTAGGTAAGCATAAACAGGGGGAATGTGAAAAGATAACGTATTTTTTTATCAGCTCTTCCTAAAATTTTATTCCATTCCGTAATCATTGTGATTAACCCCATGGAGAACATAAGCAGGTAAAAGCTCAGGCCTCCAATCAGGATAGATTTCACGGCAACCGGAAAAATCTGTTTAAGCACTTCAAAATTGGAAGCGCCGCAGATGATAAATGCAAGGTTTAAGAGAATGCAGCCGATTGAAAGCAAAGTAGCCGGCGCAAGCGTCATAAACATATCGTAGCATGAAACAAACATTTCACGTTTTTTAAACATCATCGCGATCAGGTCGCGGCCATAACGGAACATGACCTGATAAAAACCTTTTGACCAGCGCATTCGCTGGTTCCATGACTGGCGGAACGTAATAGGCTGCTCGTCATAAAACATGGCGTCTGCGCAGTAGCCGATTTTTTCGCCGTCCAGGATATTTACAACAGAAAACTGTATATCCTCGGTCAAAAGATTAAACTGCCAGCCGTTATATTTTTTGATGATCTTGCTGTTTATCAGGAAACCGGTGCCTGATACGGCACAGCTTGTTTTCAGCATCATGCGCGGATTGTTCAGATATTTTGCCTCACGGCAGAACCAGAGCGAATATCCGGCTGTGATCCAGTTAGTGTCAAAATTTTTGGAATTGCGGTAGCTGGTGATAACATTGTAGCCGCTGTCAAATGTCTTGTTCATTTCATAGACATAATCCGGAGCGATAATATTATCGGCGTCAAAGATAAAATATCCGTCATAAGCCGTATAATCGCCGTGAGCCTCTTTGATTTTGTTAAAGGCGTAATCAAGGGCATAGCCTTTGCCAACAAGCTCGCGGTCAAACCGTTCATAAACAATGGCGCCGTTTGATCTGGCTATCTCGGCTGTATTATCTGTACAGTTGTCTGCGATTACGATAATATCAATCAGGTCAGCAGGGTAATTCTGTGCTTTTATGCTTTTGATAAGGTTGCCTATCACGGCGTTTTCGTTTCTTGCCGCAATTATAAAAGCATACCGGTGCAGCGTTTTTGTTTCAGGTTTTGCCTGCTTCTTTTTAAAATTTCCTGCAAGGGCTACGCCAATATAAATAAACTGATAAAAATATAAAATCGTCAATGCCACATAAAGAACTGTGTTAATAGCCTTTATTTCCTGCATATTCGTTTTACCCCTTTAATTTGTATAAATGTAAAAATCCGTTTCCTTATTTTAGAAATATTAAACCCTTTGTTGATTATAACATTAGAACGAATGGTGTCAATACTAAAATAAGGATTGTTTTAATTAAAAACCAGCGCCATACCGGGCAAAATAATGCTTGAATTTCCGCATTTTGTATTCTGCCTGTGCCAAAAGGGCACAGGCAGAATACAAAATGCGGAAATTCAAAAAAATAATATATTTGACAAATGACATGAATCCTATATTATAATAATGTATTATTGGGTGGAAAGCGGCCATGTTCCGGGACAATGCTATTTTATGCATGATTTCCGTGATTTTATTCGGTTTGCGAAAAACTTCCGCCTGATAAATAAAATCAAAACGAAAGGGAGCAGGATTATGTATAAAAAGATTGCCCGGCTTATCTTATATGGGGATTTAGATGAAAATTGCATTCTGGCAAAGCTGGCAGATATTTTCAGGCGTTTTGAGCAGGGATATAATGATGGAAACGAGCCGCCAAGGGCGCAGCTTGTCAGGGAGATATATACGCAGGTAAAGCGCCTGCTTGAGCTTGCGACAAACTATGGTTTTGATGGAAATTTATGGCAGAATTATCTTACATTTCTGCTTATCACAAATGAAAACCCGTTCAGCATCACCTGCGAGAAGGTAGGCGCGAACCAGGGCAGCGTCAACAGTTTTGCAAAAAATGATTTCCGCGTATTCAGGGAACTGTTCCATTATGATTTCTCGCCTGTTGAGGAAGCGCTTGGCATTGACTGTTTTTCACAGCTTACACATTATAAGGCCATCGTAAAAAAGGAGCTTATGTATAACCACAATGTCAGCGAAAAGGTGCAGGCATTGAGCAAAAAGCTTGACGGCGTGAAAGATGAAGATGAATTTTTTGAAACGGTTACAGGCTTTTATAAAGATTTTGGAGTAGGCATGCTTGGACTGAACAAGGCGTTCAGGTTAAGCAGCAGGCCTGATGGGACTGTGCAGCTGCATCCGATCAACAATATGGACAAAGTGATGCTGCAGGATCTTATCGGCTATGAAGCGCAGAAAAAGAAGCTCATTGAAAATACAGAAGCTTTTGTACAGGGAAGGCGCGCAAACAACGCGCTGCTGTTCGGCGACAGCGGTACAGGAAAATCCACAAGCATAAAAGCGATCGTCAACGCCTACTATGACCAGGGACTGCGCATGATCGAGATTTATAAGCACCAGTTTAAGGACTTGTCGGCGGTTATTGCACAGATTAAAAACAGGAATTATAAATTTATAATATATATGGACGATCTGTCCTTTGAGGAATTTGAGATTGAGTACAAATTCCTCAAAGCTGTGATCGAGGGCGGCGTGGAGACAAGGCCGGACAACATTTTGATATATGCGACATCAAACAGGCGCCACCTTATCAAAGAGACATGGAACGACCGCAGCGATATGGAGAGCGCAAACGGACTGCACAGATCTGACACGATGGAGGAAAAACTTTCGCTGGTAAACCGTTTTGGCTGCCAGATATGCTATTCCAAGCCTACGCATAAAGAATATTTTGAGATAGTTGCCGGACTGGCTGAAAAGCACGGTATCCGCATGGACGAAGAAGAACTTTTTGCAAAGGCCAACCAGTGGGAACTGTCGCACGGCGGAATTTCAGGCAGGACAGCTCAGCAGTTTATAAATTATTGCGCAGGGCATCAGTCAGATCAGGCAGGAGAATGACATGCGCCAGACGGAGGGATTATGGTTTCGTATATAAAAGGGAAACTGACAGAAATATTTGAAGATACGATTGTGATTGAAAATAACGGCATCGGTTACAATATCCGCGTGCCTGCATCTATTTTTGCTGCGATGCCGCCTCTCGGCGAGACTTTTAAAGCATATACATATCTTCATGTGAAAGAAGATGCGATCCAGCTGTTTGGATTTTTGTCACGGGACGACCTGAATATTTTCAAGCTGCTGCTCAATGTAAACGGCATAGGGCCAAAGGGCGCGCTGGCGATAATGTC